>JAUQVX010000005.1:0-42500 GCA_039794565.1 Gloeomargarita sp. SRBZ-1_bins_9
ATGCGCGATTTAGAAACTTTTCAATACCGCCCAGGACACCACGGACACGACGGCTCTCAAACTCTTCATCCCGGTATGCGGGATTGAAACCAACCAGTGGGAGCTGTCGGATGAGAGAGGCTACACTCTCTCAAACTCTTCATCCCGGTATGCGGGATTGAAACCCTACCTGCGAAGTTGACCACCATGTGAGTACAGTTCTCTCAAACTCTTCATCCCGGTATGCGGGATTGAAACGTCTGGAACAACGACAAATCTTGGGGACCTCGGCTTCTCTCAAACTCTTCATCCCGGTATGCGGGATTGAAACCATGAACTCATCGCGGTAGATGGAATCGAAAGAAAACTCTCAAACTCTTCATCCCGGTATGCGGGATTGAAACTTTGATCTGTCTTTTTCGAGGAGCGCGACTTTACTGCTCTCAAACTCTTCATCCCGGTATGCGGGATTGAAACAGAAGAGGCCCAACTCTTCCTGAGGGGTCAGTTCTGCTCTCAAACTCTTCATCCCGGTATGCGGGATTGAAACCTGGAATCCGGGCGATTTTTTTAACCGTGCGACCTTCTCTCAAACTCTTCATCCCGGTATGCGGGATTGAAACGTCTGCCACCGGATTTCTCCAACTGGGATTGGGCACTCTCAAACTCTTCATCCCGGTATGCGGGATTGAAACCTGACCCGCATGGAGGAGCGGGTTGGGTGGAAACGACTCTCAAACTCTTCATCCCGGTATGCGGGATTGAAACCTTTTTAGCTCGGCCCCCAGACCACGATCGACCTTCTCTCAAACTCTTCATCCCGGTATGCGGGATTGAAACTCCGCATCGGTCAAACTCCGGAGTAGAGGCGCTATCTCTCAAACTCTTCATCCCGGTATGCGGGATTGAAACAATAGCACTTATGTTCACCCTGCGAGATGTTTTCTTTGCTTTTGTGGTCATGGCCCTGCTGCTCCTGGTGGGTCGCTACTTGAAATATCGCCTGCGTTGGTTGCAAAGACTCTACCTGCCGGAGTCCATCGTGGCGGGTGTCCTGGCGCTTGGACTAACGCAACTGGGACTGGTGGCACCACCGATTCGTGAGGTCTGGCGACAGGTGCCGGGCCTGTTTATCAATCTCGTGTTTGCGGCGCTGTTTCTGGGGGAGACCATCCCAACACCGGTAGCTATTTGGAGAAAGGCAGCGCCCCAGGTGGTGTTTGGTCAGGCCCTGGCCTGGGGACAATATGTGGTCGGCGTTTTGGTTACGGGCATCCTGTTGGTCCCCCTGTTCAACGCCCATCCCCTGAATGCCGTGTTGATTGAAATCGCCTTTGAAGGGGGACATGGGACGGCAGCTGGTATGGCGGATACGTTACGACAACTGGGTTTCCAGGCTGGCCCGGATTTGGCTTTGGCCCTGGCAACGGTGGGGATCGTCTCAGGGATTATCGCTGGTACCGCTCTGGCTGCCTGGGGACGGCGTCAAGGTCATGTGCAAAGTTTCACCACCCCAGTCCCTGACCAGGAGTGGTTTTCCCACCAAGAAACACCGGCGGTTCAACAAAAGCGGGCAAAGTTGCTGAGTCATTTACTGATTGACCCCCTGTCGCTGAATTTGGGGTTCGTGGGGCTGGCGGTGAGTATCGGTTGGCTGCTGTTGCAGGGGCTGATGCTGCTGGAAAATCGCACCTGGGGCACTGCGGGCGTTAAGGTCATGGCCTATGTGCCCCTGTTTCCCATGGCGCTGATCGGCGGGATGCTGGTGCAATTGGCTATGCAATGGCTGGGCCTGGACTGTCTCATCCTGCGGCCCTTGGTGCAACGGATTGCGGGAACGGCTCTGGATGCGTTGATTGTGGCAGCACTGGCTTCAATGTCCCTGGTGGCGATTGGCCAAAATCTCGGCCCGTTTCTCTTGCTTAGTGCGGCGGGCATTCTCTGGAATGTAGGATTCTTCCTGTATTACGCGCCCCGGCTTTTCCCGGACTACTGGTTTGAAAAGGGGATAGCTGACCTGGGCCAGTCTATGGGTGTCACCGCGACGGGGTTGTTGTTGCTGCGCATGGTGGACCCGGCCTTGCGCTCCGGAGCCTTGGAAAGTTTTGCCTATAAGCAATTGCTGTTTGAGCCGATTGTGGGCGGGGGGTTGTTTACAGCAGCGGCACCGGTATTGATTCACACCTGGGGGCTATGGCCGATGCTGGGGTTGACAGGGGTCATCCTGACGTTTTGGTTGCTGGTGGGGGCGTGGCTCCAGCAATCCGCACGGCGCAGGCTTTGAGTTCGGGCTGGTGGGAGGTGGGACAGGCCAGGGGATGGGTCAGGACATTGGCTGCAGCGGATGGATGCCAGAGCACTCCCCAGTGCATGGGAATGAACAACGTGCCTGGTACTATGTCGGATGTGACCTTGGCGGGTAGCTGCACCCTGCCCCGGCGAGAGGTCACCGTGACCAGGGTTCCATCGGCAATACCTAGCTTTTCGGCGTCCTGGGGATGGATCTCCACAAAGGGCTGGGGGTGCATTTTCTGAATCTTGGGAATACGACCGGTGCGGGTTTGGGTGTGCCAGTGCCCATACAGTCGCCCCGTTGTCAGCAAAAAGGGATATTCGGCATCCACCGGCTCAGCCACCCCAAGGGCCTCCTCTAGACCAAAGTGGGCACGGCTATCAGGGGTGCCAAAGCGATGGTCGGTGTAGAGTCGCTTTTCGGCCTGGGCTTCCGCATCGGGGCAACCGGCTGGGCAGGGCCACTGCAATGGACCAAGACGCTGTAAACGCTCGTGACTCAGGCCGGATAGGTCACAGGGACGCCCGCGGGTTAGGGCAGCGAATTCGTCGAATACCTCGGCACTGGTGGCAAAGGCAAATTGCCGGTGAAAACCCAGGCGACGCCCTACTTCGGCAAAAATTTCCCAGTCGGCTTTGGCTTCCCCCGGTGGCGACCGAAAGGCTGGGCATAGGGTAACCCGTCGCTCGGAATTGGTCATGGTGCCAGTTTTTTCCCCCCACTGGGCGCAGGGCAACAACAAATGGGCATAGGCACTGGTCTCGGTCGGGAAATAGCAGTCCTGATAGACCGTAAACGGTGAGCGGGCCAGGGCAGCTTGGACCCGTTCTTGATGGGGCAAACTCACCGCAGGATTGGTGGCGGCAATCCACAGTAGGTGCACGGCCCCTTGCTCTAGGCCCTCGATCATTTGCCAGGCGGTGCGACCCGGTTGGGGGGCAATGGCTCCGGGCGGTAGTCGCCAGTGCATCTCTACGTCGCGGCGATGGTCAGGGTTAGTCACCAGCCGGTAGCCCGGTAGTAGATGGGCCAATCCCCCGGTTTCCCGACCCCCCATGGCATTGGGTTGACCTGTCAAGGAAAAGGGTCCCGCCCCTGGCTTGCCCACTTGCCCGGTTAAAAGATGCAAATTGATGAGACTGCGGGCCTTGGCGGTACCCTCACGGGACTGGTTGATGCCCATGGACCAAAGGGACAAAACGGCTGACGCTCCTGCCCACCAGCGGGCCGCCTGGGTAAGCTGCTCAAGGGTAATCCCACACTCCTCAGCCACCCAGCGGGGATGGTATTTCTGCACGATGGCCCGATAGGCAGCAAAGCCGCTGGTGTGCTGGGCAATGAAAGCGTGGTCAAGGGCATCCCAAGCAATGAGCAGGTGGGCAATGCCGTGCAGTAAGTAAATATCGGTGCCTGGACGGATGGGCAGATGCAAGTCGGCGACTGCCGCTGTTTCCGTGCGCCGGGGGTCCACCACAATTAACTTCACGTGGGGATTTTTCTTGTGGTGCTGCCGTAGACGGTTAAACACAATGGGATGGCATTCAGCTGTGTTGGTGCCGATCAAAAACGCGCAATCGGTCAGCTCCAAATCCCCATAACAGCAGGGCGGGCCATCACTCCCGAAGCTGGCCATGTAGGCCGACACAGCGCTGGACATGCACAGGCGCGAGTTGGTGTCGAAATTATTGGTACCCAGACACCCCTTGATGAGCTTTTGCGCCACGTAGTAGTCCTCGGTTTGCCACTGCCCCGAACCGTAAAGACAAATCCCCTCAGGACCCCATGTGCGCAGGACATGACGGATGCGCTCAACTAGGATCGTCAAGGCCTCATCCCAGGAAATGCGCACCCACGGCTGGTCCAGGGCAGGCCGGTACAGGGGATACAACAGTCGGTCCCGGTCCAGGGCTTCTAGGACAGTGGCCCCCTTGACGCAGACCATTCCTAGGGACGACGGATGCGCCCGGTCTCCCCGCACTTTTGCCCCGTCAACCACCTCCAGGCCACACCCCACGCCGCAGTAGGGACACAGGGTTTTGGTCAAGGTGCTAGTCATGATGGGCAAAACGCTCGTAGAGAAATTCCAGAATGTGGTTGCGCAAATGGTAGTAGTGGGGGTCATTTTGCAAGCGCCGACGCTGCCGGGGACGGCCAAAAGGCACCTCCAGAACGTCACCAATGGTCGCCGCCGGTCCGTTGGTCATCAGCACAATTCGGTCGCTTAGGTACAGCGCCTCATCAATATCGTGGGTCACCATCAACACCGTCACTTGGTGCTGCCGCCAAATGTGGAGTAGTTGGTCCTGGAGTTCCTCTTTGGTAATGGCATCCAGGGCGCCAAAGGGTTCATCGAGCAGCAACATCTGGGGCCGGACCGCTAGCGCTCGGGCAATCGCCACCCGCTGTTTCATGCCCCCCGACAGTTGGGCCGGGTATCGGTGGGCCGCCTCCGTCAAACCGACTAGCTCCAGGTGCTGGTGAACGATGGGCCGCCGCTGGGCCGGGGTTAACCGAGGAAAGACAGCCTTGATGGCCAGGTCAATGTTTTGATAGGCCGTCAACCAGGGTAACAGGGAATAGTTTTGAAACACCACCATCCGGTCCGGTCCCGGTTCGGTAATCGGCTGGTCGTTGATGCAGACCTGACCAAGGGTAGGTTGGGTAAAACCGGCCACCATATTGAGCAAGGTGGTTTTCCCGCAGCCGGAATGCCCCACTAGACAGACAAACTCTCCGGTTTTGACCTCCAGGTCAATATCAGTGATTACCGTGTGCTTGCCGTAGGTTTTGGTCACCCCCGCCAGACGCAGATGGGTCGTAGTCGTCGGTGCGACTAGGGTACGCATGATTGTTCCTCCCGTTGTTGCCAGTCAATGGTGCGGTAATCAATGGCTCGGCGAATAGGGAATTGCTCCAGATAGGCCAAGGGGTTGTCAGCATCAAAAAGCAGACCATCTGCCAGGACAAACTGCCGTCGGTCGGGTATGTAATCCGGACGACCGAGCGCCTGCGCCGCCTGCACGTAGGTCTCCAGGTCGTAAACGGTGTCTATTACTTCCCAGCCGTTTTGGGGCAAGGGCGTCAATCCCCAGCGGGCCAATTGGGTCAACATCCATATCCCCTCCGACGGCAACGGACAGTTGGCCTGCTGCACAAAAAACTGATGCAGACGCAGGTAGTGGAGTTGCTCCCCCAAAGGTTCGGCCAAACCAGGTCGCAACAGGGCTGGCGGCAGGTGGAGATACTCTGGTTGGCTGAGCAACTCGGCCAGGGCAGCGCGCTGCTTGGGGATGTCGCAAATCTCACCGGCTCGCATCAAGGCCTGGACCAGCGCTAAGTAACGCTCCGGCTCAGCAGCTGCCCAGGCTCGATTCACCGCTAGCACCTTTTCCGGATGCCCGGCCCATAGGTCCAAGCTGGTGCTGATGCACTTACCAATCCCTGCCTGTTCCGCATAGGTGTTCCAGGGTTGGCCCACGCAAAACCCGTGTACATGTCCCGCCTCCAGGTGATAGACCATTTGGGCCGGCGGGGCGACCACCAGTTCCACGTCCCGGTCGGGGTCTATCCCTAGGCTGGCCAGGGCATAGCGCAGCAATAAATTGTGCATGGACGCCGGGTGCACCACACCCCAGATCAGACGCTGGCCCGTGCGTTCGATGTAGTCCTTGCAGGCGGCTAGGCAGGTGACCCCCTGCTCGTAGAGCAAGCGACTGATGGTAATGCCATTGCTATTGCGACTGAGTACCAATGGCACCCGCAACGCCGGTTGGGGCACTTGGTCCTGGTAACCCACCGCCAGCGCCAGGGGCAAGGGTGCCAGCATTTGGGCCGCCTGCAACCGCCCCGACGTCACCCCCTCGGCCAAATCCGCCCAACTACTCTCCTGGCACAATTCCACCTCCAGCCCATAGGCGGCAAACAGGCCCTCCGCTTGGGCCACCGCCAGGGGAGCACAGTCCGTCAAGGGCAAAAATCCCACAGCCACCTGGCGCTTAGATGACCGCCACCCCGAAACCACCGCCAGAGACCGTTGCCGGCGCTGCTGCTGCAAAAAGTCCATCACCTGTTGCCGTAGGGTGTAGTAGCTTGGGTGATGCACCACATCATGGCGGTTGCGGGGCCGGGGAAACGGGACTTGCAGAATCTGGCCTATCCGTGCGCTGGGGCCATTGGTCAGCAGCACCACCCGGTCCGCCAGCAGCAGGGCCTCGTCCACATCATGGGTCACCATCAAACAGGTCATCCCCAGCGATTGGCACACCGCCATCAGTTCCTCCTGCAGGCTCCCCCGCGTCAGGGCATCCAGCGCCCCAAAGGGTTCATCCAGCAGCAGCACTTGCGGTGTAATTGCCAAGGCCCGGGCAATGGCCACCCGTTGCTTCATCCCCCCCGACAGTTGCGCCGGATACTTGTGCCGAGCATGCCACAGATGGACCTGTTCCAGAGCCGTTTGGATACGCCGCTGCTGGACCGGTTTGGGCAAACGGGGAAACACCGCCTGCACCGCCAGGGCCACATTGGCATAGACGGTTTTCCAAGGCAGCAGCGAGTAGTTTTGAAACACCACCATCCGGTCCGGCCCGGGTTCCGTCACCTGGCGGCCCCGGATCACCACCCCCCCAGCTGTTGGGCGCAAAAAACCCGCCACGATATTCAGCAGAGTGGACTTGCCACAACCAGAGTGCCCCAGCAGGGCCACAAATTCCCCCTCCTGGATTTCCAAGTGAATATCCTTAAGCGCCGTATAGTGCCCCCCCGCCGGCAACGGAAACACCATGTCCACGTGATCGATTTCAATCAACGGCTTGGTCATCATTCCCCCTAAACCTCCTGGCCCTTGGTCACCACCTTGCCCAGATAGGCCACGCAGCGGTCCAGCACCAGGCCCACCAGGCCCACGTAAAACAGGGCAATCACGATTTCACTAATCAGCGAGCTATTCCAGGCGTCCCAGATAAAGAAACCAATCCCCACCCCGCCGATTAACATCTCCGCCGCCACAATCGCCAGCCACGACAGGCCAATGCCAATGCGCAGCCCTGTAAACACATAAGGCACCGTCGCCGGCACCAGCACATGCCAGAAGTAATCCCATTTCGACAGCCGCAACACCCGCGCCACATTGCGGTAGTCCCGGGGAATTTGCTGCACCCCCACCACCGTGTTGATGATAATGGGCCAGACTGCCGTAATAAAAATCACAAAGATCGCCGCCGGTTCGTTGTCCTTGAAGGCAGCCAGGGAAATGGGCAACCAGGCCAAGGGCGGCACCGGGCGCAACACCTGCAAAAGCGGGTCAAAGGCGTCGTAGGACTGGACTGGCTCCTAGGACCATACCCACTGTTATGCCAACCACCGCCGCCAGCGCAAATCCCACACCCACCCGCCGCAGGCTGAACAAAATTTGCCAGCCGATGCCCGCATCGTTGCCCGTCCCCCGGTAAAAAGGGTGCAAAATCAGCTCGCGCGTATCGGCAAATACCCTAGTCGGCGCCGGTAACTTCAACAGCCCCGTAGCAACCAGCATCTGCCAGACGGCCAAAAATACCAACACCCCCACCAGGCCCAGTCCCACCTTGCGCACCCAGGGATGCTGCAACACCCCACCATAACTCGTCCCCATCTTCACGCCTCCTTGATCGCTTTGATTTTCAATGCCTGGAGATAGCCCTGGGGATTTTCCGGGTCAAAGGCCACCCCGTCAAAAAACCGCTCCACCCCCCGCGATGGGGAAGTGGGTATCTGGTCTGCCGGCACCCCCAGCGCCTTGGCCGCCTCCCGCCAGAGGTCCTCCCGGTTGACCGCCCGGATCAAGGCCTTGGTATCGGTACTGGCCGGGAAATAGCCCCAGCGGATGTTTTCCGTCAAAAACCACAGCTCATGGCTAGGGAAAGGATAGGACGCAAAATCCCGCCAGTACTTTTGCATCAGGTTTTTGTCCTCAAACTTGCGTCCATCCCCCAAATCAAGCTTGCCCAGGGAGCGGTCAATGATATCTTCATAGGGCACTTTTAGCCACTCCCGCTTGGCCAAAATCTGACACATTTCCGACTTGTTTTCATCCTTGTCGCACCACTGCTGGGCCTCCAGGATAGCCATCAACAAGGCCTTGGTCGCTTTGGGATGTTTATCCACCCAATCCGCCCGCATGGTGAAACTTTTTTCCGGGTGGTCATTCCACAGTTGGCCAGTGGTGGCGGCATTGTAGGCAATTCCCTGGTTCACCGCCTGGAGTGGCCAGGGTTCCCCTACGCAAAAAGCCTCCATCGTACCCGTTTTCATATTGGCCACCATCTGGGGCGGCGGCACCACAATGACAGAAACCTCCCTATTTGGGTCAATTCCGGCCGCAGCCAACCAATAACGCATCCACATATCGTGGGTACCACCAGGGAACGTCACCGCCACCTTGATGTCCTTCCCCTGGGCCCGTTTTTTTGCAAAAGCTGCCTTCAAGGGTTGGGCGTCAATGGATACCCCCAAATCTTTGTATTCCATTGCCAATCCCAAACCCTGACCGTTCAGGTTCAGCCGCGCCAGGATATACAGGGGCACCTTCCTGCCGCCCGTGACGACTCCAGCGCTGATGAGATAGGGCATAGGGGTCAAAATATGGGCACCGTCAATTCCACCCCCTGCCGACCCCAACACCAAGTTGTCGCGGGTCACCCCCCAGGACGCCTGTTTGACCACCTCCACAGCCGGCATCCCGTATTTAGCAAAAAAGCCCTTTTCCTTGGCGATAATCAACGGCGCCGCATCCGTCAGGGCAATGAAGCCCAACTTGGCGGTTGTCACCTCCGGCGTTTCAATGGATGCCACCGGCCCCGGTTGCTGGTTATCGGTCGTGGTGGAGGGACTGCCGCAGCCGTGCATCAGGACCGTCGTGGCCGCTGTGATGCCAGATGTAAGCAGAAACTGCCGACGCGAGAGCTTATGCACCATGTTCGTCTCCTTATTACGAATGGGTCATCAAAACCTGTGTCCCTGGCTCAGCGGCCGCCGTCGCGCGGGGACGGGCCCCAAAGTCCCGAACCAAAATCTCCGTGAGCACCTCTAGCAATTCATCACAGGGGATCCCTTTGCGCACGCAAGTCCCCAAGCGGGCGTCCTTGCCCACCTTGCCCCCCAAGTACAGGTCCACCGCATCCACCATTTGCCCACCCTTACGGGCCTTGGTCCCCAGCAAACCGATATCCGCCACCTGGGGTTGGCCACAGGAATTAGGGCAGCCCGTCCAGTGAATCCGTACCGGGCGGGGCAACTCCAACCGCTCATCCAACTGCCTGGCTAGAGCGATAGCCCGCTGCTTGGTCTCAATAATGGCAAAGTTACAAAATTGCGCCCCCGTGCAGGACACGACCGCCCGCTGCAGGGGAGCCGGATGGATGGAAAACTTTTGTAACAATGGCTCGGCTAACAAGGCGGATAATTGGGTTTTGTGAATGTGAGGAATTAAAGCATTTTGTTCTACCGTAAAGCGCACTTCTGATTGACCATAAACCTCGGCTAGACGGGCTAGTTCAAACATATCCTCAGCCTGCAATCGTCCCACTGGTACATGCAAGCCTACATAGTAAAAACCAGCTTGTTTTTGCGGATAAACGCCGATATGGTCCCGCTTGTCCCAATCGATTAAATCCCTAGGTGCTGCTGTCAACAGGGGAAACGATAGTTTGGCCTGCACCGCCTCCCGAAATCGCTCAATTCCCCAGGCGTCAATCAGCCAGCGCAAACGGGCCTTTTGCCGGTTCTCCCGTAACCCATGGTCCCGAAAAATCTCCACTACCGCCTGTGATAGTTCAATCACCGTCTGATCCGGGGGCACCCAGGCATCTAAGGGAATGGCTGCATCGCAGCGCTTAGCAGAAAAAAAGCCCCCGACCAGCACGTTGAAACCCAACACCCCCTCCCGCCGGGCCGGCACAAATGCTAGGTCGTTAATCTCGGCATGAACCGAGTTATCGCGGGTGCCCTCTATGGCAATGTTGAATTTACGGGGCAGGTTGGCAAATTCGGGATTGCCCTGGCCGTGGTTGGTAAACAGGTCCTGCAATTGTCTAAGCAAGGGACGAGTGTCAATTAACTCGTGGGCATCAATGCCTGCCGTCGGCGAACCCGTCAAATTGCGAATATTATCCATCCCCGACTGCACCGACGTCAATCCGCAATGGTGTAGGGCCTCCAGAGTGGCAGGCAAATCCTCAATGACTATCCCCCGCAATTGTAGATTTTGCCGGGTGGTAATATCGGCACTGCCCTCCTCACCATAGCGGTCTATTATCTGGGCTAAGATGCGCAGTTGGTGACTGGTGATAATACCGTTGGGTAAGCGCAGTCGCAGCATAAACCGCCCGGGTGTGACCGGTCGAAAAAACACCCCTAACCACTTCAATCGCACCTCTAGGTCATCCTTGGGAATCTGCTCCCAACCCAACCGGGCAAAGGTGGCAATTTCCTCCTTGACCTTAAGGCCATCTTTTTCCCGCTTAATCGCCTCAAATTTGTTGCTCATGATCACGCCCCTAGAGTTAGTAAACCATTGTCAATACCACAAGGGGGAAAATTAGTAAGCCTCGTTACTTTTTGTTGGTATCTATGCAGAAACTGCATACTAGGAATAACGACAGTGTATAGATAGCCCTGGTCGTTAGGATGGATAGCAGGGGTGGGAGGTGGTCATGGGGAGCTGGTGGTTTGGTCTGACGGAGCAGCCGATTGATCCACCTGGGTTGACGGTGCGGCTAGCCAATCCTCGAGCCGGTGCTTGCGTCACGTTTGCCGGTTGGGTGCGGGACCATCACCGAGGCAAGGCGGTTGTGGCCCTGACCTACCAGGTGTATGGGGCCTTGGCCTGTAAGGAAGGGGAGACGATTCTCCAGGAAGCGCTGGAGCGGTTTCCCCTGTACGGCGCGGTGGCCTGTCATCGTTACGGCCATTTGCAGGTTGGCGACCTGGCGGTGTGGGTCGGTGTCAGCGCTGCTCACCGGCAAGAAGCCTTCCAGGGGGCGATGTACGTTATAGATGAGATCAAGCGCCGCTTGCCGATATGGAAAAAGGAGCATTACGCTGATGGGTCGGCGGTGTGGATCCATTGCGGCTGCGGCCACTGACTACCCCCCGGCCACCGGTGGAATGAAAACAACGTGATCGTTGGGTTGCAGGGGATGGGTCAGGGAAACCCAGGCGTCGTTGACGGCAACCCGGATGTGGGACAAGGGCAGGGCAAAACCGTATTTGGCCTGCAATTCCTGGTAGAGTTGGGCGCAGGTCTCTGCCTGGGTGAGCAGGATTTCCTCCGGGACGCCCGCCTGATCCGCTAGGAGTGCAAAGTAGGTCAACTTAACCGGTTTGGGCTTGGACATGGGCGTACTCCTCCGGGGTGTTGATGTTGGTGGTGGTCCGGGCATCGGGTGGGTCAATCACATGGCAGGGCGCCTGGGCCAGAATCCGCACCGGGCAGCGCTCTCCCCCTTGGTAGGCCTGCTCCAAAATTGTCCGCGCCTGGGGGGTGTAGATGGCACACAAGGCTTCGGGGAAATGGGCTTGGGGATGTCGGTAACAGGTGGCGACCACGTCCTCCCGGTATTGGCGTATCAAAGGAGCGAGGTTTTCAGCGTTCACATAGGGCAAATCACAGGCCACAACCAACCAATTGACTTGCGGGTAAGCCCGAAAGGCTGTCAGTAATCCACTCAAGGGACCTTCACTGGGAAGGGCATCCTCCAACGTGGGGAGTGCGGCTAAGGGCGTTCCTTGCCATTGGCCCGGTCGTGCCGATAAAAACACCCGCTCACAGTAACTCTCCAGGAGTTCATAGAGATACTGGGCGTGGGGTTGACCCCGATGATAGGTTAGAAGGGCTTTGTCCCGACCCATGCGTCGGCTGTGGCCCCCCGTCAACACCAACCCGTAAAGGGGATATTGCCCCCGGGTTTGCTTGCCACCACTTTTGGCCAGCAGGCGAATTTCTTGAATCACGATGTCAGGGCTGACGGATTTGCCCATGTCATAGACCGTCAAGGCGGCGATGCTCACCCCGTGTAAACTTTCCATTTCGACACCCGTCGGCCCGGTGGTTTTCACTTCGCAACGCAGGCGGATTTCTAGCCCATCCTTGTGGGGGATGAGTTCGGTCTCAAACCGGCAACTGCTGATGGGCAAAGGGTGACAGAAGGGAATGGCTTCCGCCGTTTTTTTCACCGCCATCGTACCGGCAACAATAGCTGTTTGGAGAACGGGGCCTTTGGGCAGGAGAATTTCGCCGCCGTTGAGATGGGTCAGGAAGGGTTCTGGCAGCCGCATGATGGCCTGGGCAACGGCGCGCCGGTCCGTGCTGGGTTTGTGACTGACATCCACCATCTGGGGCTGGTGACACTCCTTCAAATGGGCAAACATCCCTAACCTCCGATTTGATACATGGCATGGGCAACCATTTCCCCCCGCACCCTGGGCTTCATCCCCAACAGTTGTTGATACACCTGCTGGCGTTGGTGGGGGTCCAGGCCCCGCAGGGAGATGCCCTCTTCCCGGAACAGACAGGCCCGCAACACCCCATCGGCGGATAGTCGCCAGCGGGAACAGGACCCACAAAAGGGCTGTGACTCGGATGCCATGAAGCCAAGGGTGAAACCGCTGTTGGTCCGAAACCGCAACACCGTGCTATCAGGGGGGCTGGGGATGGGGGTGAGTTGATAGTGGGCCTGTAGGCGGGCTTGCATTTCCTGGGCGCTGACAAAGGTGTCTTGGGGCAAATGGCAGGCGTATCCCACTCGCATCAGTTCCAAAAATCGGACCTCGGCAACGCCCTGCTGCTGGCCGTAGGTCACCATCGCCGACAGTTCCTGGTCGTTGATATGGCGCATGACCACCATATTGAGTTTGACCTGAAAACCCCCTTGTACCGCCTGGGCAATGGCTTGGGTTACTTGTTCCAGACCCTGCCGGTGAGTCAAGCGGTAAAAAGTTTCCGGTTGCAACGTGTCCAGACTGATGTTGATCCGGCACAGGCCCACCTGTTTTAGAAGCGGCAGGTAGCGGGGCAGCAGGAGTCCATTGGTCGTCAGGCTCAGTTCCAGACTAGGAATGGTGGCCAAGGCGGTGACAATTTCAGGGAACTCTTGGCGCAGCAATGGCTCGCCTCCGGTTAGCCGCACCTGCCGTATCCCCCAAGCGGCCAGCTCCGCTACAATATCCCGGTATTCCTCAGGACGCAGATAATGCTCAGCCCTAAGAAAGGGGGCTGCCACCGGCATGCAGTAGCGACACCGCAACTGGCAACGGTCCGTTAGGGATAGGCGCAACTTGCGGATCACCCGCCCCTGGGGGTCCACCAACTGGTTTGTTGCTGGACCTGCCGTCATTGCCCTTGCTCCTTTACCATTCATACAACGGAAAACACTCCCCGGTGGCGAATGTACAGCGCTCGCTGGGCAACTCGATAAACCCATCGGTACCAGCCAAGCCCAGAAAATCGCCGGAGTTTTGCACCGCTTGGGGAGTGACCAACACCTCAGCGCTAGGGCTATAGCTGACCCGCACCGGCAAAAAGTAGGTCAAAGGCGGCGCGAACGTTACCGGTTCTGTGAGCTGGCCATAGCGGGGGGGACGGTCCAGCACATAGCGATAAAGGCACACCAGGCAGGAGACTGGATTCCCTGGCAAACCGAATACCACTGTCTGCCGCTGGTGATCCACCCCAAACCACAGGGGTTTCCCCGGACGCTGTCGCACCCCCTGCACATAAGGGGTCACCCCCAGGCTGAGCCACAACGCCGGTAGTACATCCCGTTTTCCCCGGGAGACACCGCCGGTGTAAATCAGTTGGTCGTAGTCTTGGCTGGCCTGTTCGTAGTGGGACTGCCAGTGGCTGGGGTCATCCGGGAGCACCTGCACATCTACCGTTGGATAACCCTGTCGGCGCAAGGCCGCTTGTAGGGCATAAGGGTTGGAAGCCCGCAGTTGGTAGGGTTGGGGCGTGACTGCTGGCGGCACCAGTTCGTCCCCCGTGCTGATAATCAGGGTGCGGGGTAAGCGCTGGATGGCGACTTCCGTGTAGCCCAAAGAGGCCAGGATGCCCCAATCGGGTGGCTGCAACCGGTGACCTGGCGCAAGTACCTCGACCCCTGCAGCACAGGCACTCCCTTGCCGGTCCACATGGGCATAGGGCGGCCAATCCTGGGGCCGGGTGATGGTGGCGCTGCCGGCGGCTATCGCTAGGTACTCGTAGGGAATGACTAAATCGCATCCCTGGGGCAAGGGGGCACCCGTCATGACCTCAATACAAGCGCCGGGGTCGGTCAGGGCCAAGGGGGGATGACCGGCTGCCGCCACACCAACGATGGGGAAAACCCGTTGTCCCTGCCGGTAGCGAGACCAAACCAGGGCAATGCCGTCCATGAGAACCCGGTCCCCAGGGGGGTAGGGCCGGTCAGTGGTCACCGGACTGGTCAAGGTTCCCGGTTGCCCCGCCTGCGCCAGCGTTAGGGACGTGCTGCCCCAAGAGAGTCGGTGTTGCCGAATCCGGGCCGTTGCTTGGGCGACGGTCAGCAGGGCATCCATTGCTGTAGCTTTTGAAGTTGCTGGTAAACCTGACCGCTGAGCAGCAGGTCTTTAGCTTTAGCCAGTCCCGTGGCTAGATCACTGGCGTAACCACTTTGCCAGAGATAAAAACCGCTATTCCACACCACACTGGTGTGTAGATCGTTGACCGCTCCCTGGATCACCTGCTGCATCGCGACGACTGCCATCTCCCCATCCACCCAGCGGGGGTTGGTCCCATAGTAACCGTAGTGGGTAGGGTGCAAGCGCGGGCGTTCCTGGACCCCTTGCCGATAAACGGTCACGATGGGGGTTCGGTCGCGGGGTAGATCACAACTGCCCTCTAACCCTTTGACCGTCACAAAATCCGTCCGACCCCGTAGTTGCAAAGCTGCTGCCAGGATGGTCTCGGTGGGGGGATGCACATACCCGGCCATCAACCGAACTGCCCCGGCGTAGGGACACCAGACCAGCTCCACCGTCGCCACCGGTGGCCGCTTACCGATTTGTTCCCGGTAGGGTACCAGCCCCTGGGCCAAGGGAAAGTGGGCCGGCAGATAGACAAACCCCACCCCCGCCCGCTGCAACACCTGATGCACCTGAGCCAGGGACAACCGTCGCCAGTCAACCCCCAACCCTGCCCAAATCGCCACCAGGGGCGTACCTTCTTTGGTGGGCATCCGTTCGCCCCCGTGCTGGAGTACCGGTACCCCCGCACTGCTGAGCACCAGCGCCGTCAGGGGACTCAAAGGAATCGTGCGGTCCCGACCATCGTAGGGTTGGCTGAGCACCACCACCGGATAGGGGCTGTCAATGGCCGGCAGTTTAGGGCCCAGCTCGTCGTAGGCATCCAACATCCCCGCCAGTTCCGCCGGCGTCGGGCGCTTGATGCGGTGGGCAATCAAAAACGCGCCAATCTGGGCGGGTGTCGCTTCCTGGGTGAGCATGAGTTTCAGAGCTAGGCAAGCTTCCTCCCGGCTCAGGTCCTGGTGGGTGTGCTCCCCGCTGCCGATTTTTTTGAGCAATTCACGAAACACACGGCTCATGGGTCGCCTGGGCCAGCAACGTCAGCAAGTAATTGATGGGGGGCATCGCTTGCCGGTCTCGCGTCGTGATGGCGACGACCTCCCGTAGGAGCGGCTGTTCTTCCGGTACCCAGGGCCGTACCGCCAAACCCGGGTCCCCCTGGGCCGCCTTCAGGACCGACCGGGGCAGCACCGCCACCATCTGGCTATGGCGGATCACCGACAAAAACGCCTCGG
This sequence comes from Gloeomargarita sp. SRBZ-1_bins_9, assembly GCA_039794565.1. Taxonomy (NCBI): domain Bacteria; kingdom Bacillati; phylum Cyanobacteriota; class Cyanophyceae; order Gloeomargaritales; family Gloeomargaritaceae; genus Gloeomargarita; species Gloeomargarita sp. SRBZ-1_bins_9. The sequence goes on from JAUQVX010000005.1 coordinate 16,078, forward strand.
GGGTGTTTAACTCTACCGCTGCCTGCCAAGTCAACCCCCGGCGAGCAAACTCCTGGGTTACCAGCCGCCGCATCCCATAACCGTCTTTAAAAACCACATGGGGGTACCGTGCCAGTTCCGCCCAGGTGAGCGCTGTTTGCGACGCCAGGGGATGGTTGCTGGCCAGCAGAACCTGCACCGGCTCCTGATACAGGGGCTGCACCCACCATTCCGGTTCCTTGAGCAGATGCCGATCCGCCATAACAATGGCCACATCCACCAGGTTGTCCTTGAGCACCTTCAGCGCCCGGTCACTTCCCAGGGCCGTCACCCGCAGTTGCGTCTGGGGAAATGCCTGGTAAAAGCGGGGCAGTAATCGGGGCAGGGTGTCGCTACACATCGAATGAATCGCCGCCACGCAGACCTCTGACTGCTCCCCCTTTTGCAGGGTTTGCAATTCCGCCACCACCGCCTGCCATTCCCGCCAGATTTTGTGGGCATGGGGTAACAACACCTGCCCGGCCACCGTCGGTTTGATGGGTCCTGTGCGATGCACCAGGGGTACCCCTAGGTCCGCCTCCAGCGCTCGAATCTGCCGGCTAAGGGTGGGCTGGCTCAAACCACACTGGCAGGCCGCCGCCTGAAAACTCCCCGTTTCCACCACCGCCAAAAAGGAGCGCAACTGTTCTAGCCGCATACCCCCGTCTTTACCGCAGCGGAACTTCACCTTAGCTGAAAACCCCCTGTGGAACTGTGCCTGGAAATACGGTTCTACTAGCGCAGCAGACCAAATTCCCGGAGTGCGGGGAGAAAATTGCGGTTTTCGTGACCCGGTTGGCTGAGCTTGAGCAGGGCAAAACGCTGCAAAGCCGACAGATGCCGCCATTGTACGACCGACAAGGGGGGTTGCCCCACCTTCTGCAGCTGGGCCATGATGACCTCCGGCACCGTTGCACTCTCCCAAAGGGGCGGGTCAGGCACGGGCAAATCGGCAGGCGGTGTTCCGGTTAATTCCGTCACCCAGGCGCGCAATTGCTCCCGGTAGTGCGTTTTTTGGGCTGGCGTCTCCCAGGGGGTCTCCACCAACCAGCGGCGCTGTTCGTAGCTCAAGCGCTGCCAGTGCTGGAGTTTCAGCTTGACCCCACACCCATCCAACCGATAGCGCACCACCATGGGGATACAGCGCAGCGTGTCCACGAAGTCCTGCTCGAACTGAAAAAAAACCATCCTCGTTTTAGGTTTTATCCACCGGTGAACGCCCATAAAAAGGAAGGGCCTGGGACCAATGGGGGCGGTGTCCCTGCTGCCACAGTTCGCTGGCCCAGGTGAGTAAGGCTTTCACCGGCGCCTGGGTGTGCAGGTTGTCTACCACCTGCAGGGGCCGGGGCCATTGCTGCACCAAGGCTTGCCAATCCCTGGTTGGGTACACCTGGTCCGGTTGCAGTGCTTGCCCCCGGTGATAAATCGCCCCGTACAGCAAATCACTCCCCGCCGGCCAACTCACAGCTACGGGTTCTGGGGTCAAGAAACCGGCGACTCCCAAGGTAGACAGGGCAAACAGGGGAATGTCCAATTCCTGGGCCAACGTCCGCGCCGTCACCAGCCCCAACCGCAGGGTGGTAAAGGAACCAGGCCCCCGGGTCACGGCTATCCACTGCACCTCCTCCCACCGATAGGGCCGCAGCAGATCCGCCAAGGCCGCGTGCAATTGACTTAGGGCATCCCCACTGGCAATAAAACGTTCCTCCCAGCTATTGTCCTCCCACGCCCCCACCGCTAACGCCAGTCTAGTACCGGCGGTATGCAGCCCCAGGGCTAAGTTCATGTGGGCACCGGTTCCCCCGGACGCAAGCGACTCCACCGTCCCTTGTCTAGCACGAAGGAGTCACATCCCACCACATCCCACTCCATCTCAATCACCTCGCCCCGAGAGCGGATGTTGACATTAATCGTGGGCGACACCGGCGCAAAGGTAGGGGTCTCCGTTAGATGGGGCTGTTGATGCTGGCGCTCCACCTCGTGGTAGGTGAGGCAGCGGTCCACGTAGGCGCAATTGACGCAAATGCACATGGTCTTGGCCCTAACCCGTATGTCTAATGTAGCCTAATGTAGCGGAGATCACCCGACTAGGAGGGGGAACCAAAAATTTCTTCAACCAAATCCCCCAGGGGTCGAACGGGTGGGGTCGTCCGTTGGGGGTGCGGGTCCCGTGCGGGCAAGATGGCATCCGTCAAGTCGGCGTCCTGGAGATTAACCCCCGTCAAATTCGCCCCGCATAAATTGGCTTCCTGCAGGTTGGCCCCCGTCAGAATCGCCCCCCGTAAATTGGCCACGATCAAAAACGCCCCCCGCAGATTGGCCCCGCTCAAATTGGCCCCGTACAGGTTGGCCTCGATGAGATTGGCATAACTCAAGTCCGCCCCGCTCAGACCCGCCCGGGTCAAATCCGCCCCCCGCAAATAGGCCTTACTCAGATTAGCTCCCTCCAACTTGGCCCCGTTCAAATTGGCCATGTATAGATCCGCCGCCCGCAGCACCGCTTTGGTCAAATCGGCCCCATTGAGATTTACCCGGCAGGCAAGGGCATAGCTGAGGTTAGCTCCCGCCAACTGAGCTAGCAGCAAATCCGTGCGAAATAAGTTGGTGCGGCTGAGGCTGGCTCCCTCTAGGACTACGCGGCTCAAATCCCGGCGGCTCCAGTCGGAACCGTCAAAATTGCGCTCCCCCTGGCGATAGCGATCCTGCAACTCCCGCGGCGTCATGGGGCCACCCGGATTTCCTGCTCCAACTGTCGCACCCACTGGGCCAAAGTCTCGACCAAGGCGGGCACCTGCTCTAGGTCCGACCGGGTTTTCGCCGCTTCCTCGAGGGTGCAGGCCAAGTTTTGGATAGCCGCCGCCCCCACATTGGCGCTGGCCCCCTTGAGCTGATGGGCTTCCCGCTGGAGCATTTCCCAATCGCCTGTGACCACCGCCTGTTGCAAAGCCGTCAACCGCGCCTGGGCGTCCTGAAGATAGAGTTGGAGCAGTTCGCCGATAAAGTCGGGGTCATCCCCAAAGGTCGCTTTGAGATGGTCCAGGCTAATGAGAGATTGGCCGTCGGCTGCCATTGTGGTTGACCCTTTGACCTGCTTTCTTGCTATGATACGTTCTTTCCAACGCCGCAGGGCCTCCCCCAGTTGCTCCCGGTCAATAGGCTTGCTGAGATAGTCATCCATGCCCGCTGCCAGGCACTTGTCCCGGTCGTCCTTCATGGCGTGGGCCGTCAGGGCAATGATCACCGGTTGGGGAATGGGGAGTTGGCGAATGCGCTGGGCGGTTTCGTAGCCGTCTAAATCCGGCATCTGGCAGTCCATCAGAATCAGGTCGTAGGTCCGCTGTTCCAGCAGCCGCAATACTTCAATCCCGTTAACCGCCACATCCGCCTGATAGCCCAACTGGCGCAGTTGTCCCAGGGCCACCCTTTGGTTGACCACATTATCTTCCGCCAGGAGGATGCGCAGGGGAGATGACGCCAGTGACCCAGGAGGACATCCCAACTGCACAGACGGACCCTGGTAGAGTTCCTGGAGTAGGTTCACTAAGCGTTCCTGGCTCACCGGTTTGAGCAAAAACCCGTGCAACCGTTGGTCTAAAGGGGGGAGGAGGGTCGGGTGACTGCGGCTGGGGGTCAGGAGAACCAAGGGTACCGCTGGGGGTAACACCCGGGCCAATTCCATCGCCCACTCCACCCGCGCCACCAGCACCCCCTGATAGGTCTGGGTTTGCCAATGGGTCAACGCTTGGGGGACACCCTCGCACGCGGTCACCCGTAGCCCCAGGCCACTTCCCAGATAGAACAAACTGCGCCGGCTAGGGCTGTGGTCATCGATCACCAGCAGACGATAGCCTTGCCAGGGGTAACTCGGTGGCTGTGGCGGGTGCAATTGCCGGGGAAAGGTCACCTCAAACCAAAAGCAGGACCCTTTTCCCAACAGGCTATCTACCCCAATCCGCCCCCCCATCAATTCCACCAGTTGCTTGCAGATCGTCAGCCCCAAACCCGTTCCGCCCCGCCGCCGGGCTGGTGACGCATCCACCTGCACAAACCGGTCAAACAGGGTGGCAATTTTGTCTGGGGGAATACCAATGCCTGTATCTGTCACGCTGAAGTGCAAGGTGGCCGTTTGGTCGTCTACCGTTAGCGGGTCCACCTGGATGGTCACACTCCCCTGCTCGGTGAACTTGATGGCATTGCCCACCAGATTCACCAGGATTTGCCGCAGGCGCGTGCTATCCCCCCGCAAATGTACCGGCACCTCCGGCGGCAGCAGTAGCGTCAAGTGCAAGCCCTTTTCCAAGGCCAGGGGTGCCTGTAAATCCAGCACCGACTCTAGACAATGACGCAGGTTGAAATCTTCTTGCACCAATTCCATCTTGCCCGCCTCTAACTTGCCCAGGTCCAGTAACTCGTTGATCTGGTTCAGGAGAATCTTGGCGCTGGTTTGGATGGTGGTCAGGTAGTCCCGCTGCTCCCGTGTTAGGGGCGTCGCCAACAGCAACTCCGTCATCCCCAAGATGCCGTTCATGGGGGTGCGGATTTCGTGGCTAATGTTGGCTAAAAACTCCGACTTGGCCCGGCTGGCGGCTTCCGCGGCGCGACGGGTCTCCTCCAATATGCGGTTTTGTTCTGCCAACTGTAACCGTTGTTCCCGCTCCTGGGCCAACAGACGGGCCTGGGCCAGAGCAATGCCCACCTGATTGGCCACATCCTCCAGCAGGCTAATTTCTTGGTCCGTCCACACCCGGGGTCGGTCGCACTGCTGCAAACCAATCACACCGTTAGCTTCCCCCTGGTAGGACGTGCGCACCACCAGCAGCGATTGAATCCCCAACTGGTGACACAGGGCCTGCTGGGATTGCAACAGGGGGTCGTTGGCGACATCGGCCGAGGCCACCGCCCGGTCTGCACTCAAAACCACTGCTGCATGGGGGTTGTCCACGACCGGGATCGTGTCAATCCCGCAAGGGGAAATGCCCGGTGCCACGTATTCCGCCACGACCGTCAAGCGGGGCTGGGGGTCTTGCTCGTAGGTCAACAGCAGACAGCGGCTGGCCTGGAAAACCGGTCCCACCTGCTGCACGGTCGCTTGGAAAATCTGCTGGGCATCCAGGCTGCGGCGAATCTCTTCGGTAATCTGCTTGAGGAGTAAATAGCGCTGGAGTTGTTGTTGCAGGGCCATTTCCGCCTGTTTGCGCTGGGTGATGTCACTTTGGGAACCGGCCATGCGATAGACCTGCCCATCACTATCCCGAATGGCCAACCCCCGGCTGAGCATCCAGCGGTATTCCCCTGATTCGTGGCGCATGCGGTACTCGCTCTGGAAATGGTCCCGTTGGCCCTGCAAATGGGCGGTGACCTCCTGCCGTACCCGGTCATAGTCCTCGGGGTGGATGCGCTCAAACCATTGCTCCGGGTCCCAGATGGCCGCCTCCGCCGGCAAGCCCAAAATTGCGTTCCACCGGGGCGAGACGTAAATTGTATTGCTTTCCAAATCCCAGTCCCACAGGCCGTCATTGGCGCCGTTCATGGCCAGTACATAGCGTTCCTGGTTCAGCCGGTTGGCTTCTGCCATCTGTTTGCGGGCGGTGATGTCGCTTAAGGTACACACCAGCTCCTGTACCTGCCCCTGGGTATCCAACTCCACAGCAACGCTGACCATTAACCACACCCGTTCCTGGGAATCGCTCCGGTATAACCCCATGACCACGTTATCCACCGACTTCTTCGCCAGGAGCGCCTGGGTAATCGGGTGGGTATCCAACGTGAAAAACTCCCCATCCTCGCCAATGGCATTCCAATCCAGGCTCAAAGCACCTGAGGCCAGCAATTGTCGCCCACTCAATCCCAGCAGACGCATGGCCATGGGATTAATCAGGCGAATCTCCAACTGGGGACCCAGCACCAGCACCCCCACCTGGAGGTTTTGGATCAAACGGCGGTTGCGGGCTTCACTGGCGGCCAGGGCTTGGGCCGTCTGTTGCTGGCGTCGTTCCAGGTACAGTTGGGCTAAGCCCCGTTCCAGGGACTGGGCCAGGAGTTGCGCCAAATTCTGTTGCTCCACCGTCAAAGGGGGTATAGGTTCCCGGGACCCAAAACGCAAATATCCCACCCCCTGTGGCTCCACCGGCACCGGCAGGGAAATGGCCAGATGCACCCCCTGGCGCTGCCAATCCTCCCCCCCAGCGACGATGCTGCCCAGGGCAATCGGACAATCCCCGGCCACCGCCTGCACCCTTTCCCCTTCCGTCCACAGTCCCAGCGGCAAATCCAACATCCGGCAACCGGTTTGCAGATGGGCTTGAATCATGGTTGCCGCATCCTGATAGCGGGTTTGACCTAAGCGTTGCAATTGTTGCAGGCGTTCCTGGGCTAGGTCAGTCGTCAGGCCTGCCACCCGCCGGATCACCGATTGCACCCGGTCCAGGGTGAGATGGTCGCGGGGTACATAGGCGCAGCACCCCTGGTGCAACAGGGCCATCGCCAGGGCAGTATCGCGGGGACCGACCGTGATGCGGGATATATGGGGCCAGATTTGCGCCACCTGTCGGGCCACGGGTAACCCCTCCCCATTGCCAATATCAACCCAGATGGCAGCGACTGGGGGATGGTTCTGGGGTAAGAGTTGCTCGGGCGTCAGCCATGTCCACATCTGTCCCGCCTGGCTGAGCAATCCCCCGAGAAGTTGCACCAATTCTGAGTCCAAGCTGACGATTAGAAAAGAGGCCATTACCGGGCGAAAGGCGCTTGGTTAAGCCCATTCTAACCAAGGCCCCCTAACTTACAGGAACCATCTTTAAGCCATTGCCCTACAGCGAAGCTCCTGAGCAGACCCCCGACTACAGGCATCGAGGCGAAACCCAGGGGCGGGACAACCGCTCGATGAGACGATAGCCGTTGCGGCGTCAACCACTCCCACTATAGATACCCTCCCCAGCTTGGTGCCAGGTAGGTCTGTATGACGCGAGCGGTTGCTACGGGGCTGGGGGATGTCATAGGCCCATTCTAACGCCCCCGTACTGAGCCATCGGGCATCAGGGTCCCGCGCCAGGTGACGCTGGTTAGCAACGCCCCCTGCAACTGCGCCCCGTAGAGATTGGCGCCGCTGAGGTTGGCCCCGGTCAAGTTGGCCCCCGCTAAATTGGCCCGGCTGAGGTTGGCCCCTGTTAAATTGGCATCCCGCAAATTCGCTCCTTGCAAATCGGCGCTGCTGAGGTTGGTTTCGTTCAGATTGGCCCGGGACAAGGCGGCAAAGCGCAGATTACTCTCGGCAAGGTTGGCCTGATAGAGCTGGGCCTGCACCAGCAACGCTCCCTGCAAGTCCGCCCTGAACAAACTCGCCCCGCTCAAATCCGCATCCCGCAGGTCAGTCCTGCGCAACTGCGCCCCCGTCAAATCCGCCTGCACCAGTTTGGCCGTCACCAAAAAGGCCTCATCCAACAGGGCACCTTGGAGATTGGCCCGACTCAGGTTGCTGAGAATTAAATTGCACTGGCGCAGGTCCGCCCCCGCCAGATTCGCCCCCTGGAAATTGGTCTGCTGCAACACACTGCCGGTGGCTTTCACCCCCGCCAAATTCGCCCCCTGCCAGTCGGTGCCGGCCAATTCACAGCGCAGGCACTCCCCCTGGCGAAACCGAGGAATGTGGTCCGGGTTAGGTTTGCGGGTCTGGGCCAGGACAACACCCGTTCCCCCCAGAGCCAGCAAAACGAAGGCAGTGACAACTGGTCGCATGGCCATCTCTCCACACACTTCCCCATTCAAGCCCAAGGACGTTCCACTAGCCGGGGAAGTTCTTACGATAGACTAAAGTACGCGGGAAATTGCCCTTGCCCATGATGAGTGAGCATTTACCCCCCCAGTACCACCCCCACACCACCGAACCCTACTGGCAGGATTACTGGGAAAAGCACCGGGTGTTCGTAGCCGATCCGCAGGCGCCGGGGGAGCCGTTTTGCATTGTCATTCCTCCCCCTAACGTCACCGGCAGCCTGCACATGGGCCATGCCTTTGAACACGCCCTGATTGATGTTCTGGTGCGCTACCACCGCATGTTGGGCCAAAACACCCTGTGGCTACCGGGCACCGACCACGCCAGTATCGCCGTCAGCACGTTGTTGGATAAGGAACTGCAAGCGGAAGGGAAAACGCGGCAGCAGTTAGGGCGAGAGGCCTACCTGGAGCGGGCTTGGCAGTGGAAGGAAACTTCCGGGCGGATGATTGTCGCCCAAATCCGTCGCCTGGGGCTATCGGTGGACTGGACCCGGGAGCGTTTCACGATGGATGCAGGCCTTTCCCGGGCGGTGGTCCATGCCTTTGTGCAACTGTATCGGGCAGGGTTGATTTACCGGGGCAAGTACCTGGTGAACTGGTGTCCGGCTACCCAGTCGGCGGTTTCCGACCTGGAGGTGGAAATGCAGGAGGTGGATGGGCACCTATGGCACCTGCGCTACCCCCTAGCGGACGGCTCGGGGTATGTGGAGGTGGCGACGACCCGCCCGGAAACCATGTTAGGGGATACGGCGGTGGCGGTGCATCCTGACGACCCCCGCTATCGCCATTTGATTGGAAAGCAAGTGCGCTTGCCCCTGGTGGACCGTTTGATCCCCATCATCGCCGATAGCAGCGTGGACCCAGAATTTGGCACCGGTTGCGTCAAGGTCACCCCCGCCCACGACCCCAACGACTTTGCCATAGGTCGGCGGCACCAATTGCCAATGATCAACATCCTGAATCCCGACGGCACCTTAAATGAACAAGCGGGGGCCTTTGCTGGGCAGGACCGATTTGTCGCCCGTAAAAACGTGGTGGCGGCTCTGGAGGCCCAGGGGTATTTGGTGAAGGTGGAACCCCATCGTCACGCGGTGCCCTATAGCGACCGGGGGAAAGTGCCCATCGAACCCCTGCTATCTACCCAATGGTTTGTCAAGATTGGGCCGCTGGCGGAGCTGGCACTGCAGGAATTGGACGCTCACCAGTCCCCCCGCTTTATCCCGGAGCGCTGGGGCAAGGTGTACCGGGACTGGTTGGTGAAGCTGAATGACTGGTGCATTTCCCGGCAGTTGTGGTGGGGCCACCGCATTCCCGCCTGGTATGTGGTGCAGCAAACAGGGGGTGTGATCACCGATGAAACACCCTTTGTGGTGGCGGAAACCGAGGAGGAGGCCTACCGCCTAGCCCGGGAGCAATTTGGCTCAGATGGGGTACTAGAACAGGACCCGGATGTACTCGACACCTGGTTTTCGTCGGGGTTGTGGCCTTTTTCCACGCTGGGCTGGCCGGAAGATACCCCCGATTACCGGCGCTACTACCCGACGACGGTGCTGGTGACCGGCTTTGACATTATCTTTTTCTGGGTGGCCCGCATGACCATGCTAGGGCGCTATTTCACCGGCCAGATTCCCTTCCAGACGGTGTATATCCACGGGCTGGTGCGGGATGAGAATAACAAAAAGATGTCCAAGTCGGCGGGCAACGGCATTGACCCCCTGGTGCTAATCGAAAAATACGGGGTAGACGCCCTGCGCTTTGCCCTGGTCAAGGAGGTGGTGGGGGCAGGACAGGACATTCGCCTGGACTACAACCGCAAAACAGACGAATCTCCCACCGTCGAAGCCGCCCGCAACTTTGCCAACAAAATCTGGAACGCGGCGCGGTTTGTGCTGATGTACCTGGAGGGGCAAACGCCGGCGCAACTGCTCGTCGAGCTGGCCAAGGCGGAACTGGCGGACCGCTGGATGCTCTCGCGCCACCACCACACCATCGCCCAGGTCAACCAGCAGTTGCAGGGGTTCCAGTTGGGGGAGGCGGCCAAGACCCTGTATGAGTATGTTTGGGGGGATTTCTGCGACTGGTACATCGAGCTGGTTAAGCCACGCCTGCAGGATGTCCAGCATCCCACCCGGCGGGTAGCCCAGGCGGTCCTGGCCCAGGTGTTGGCAGACATCACGGCCCTGTTGCATCCCTTCATGCCCCACCTTACGGAGGCGATTTGGCATAGCCTGGTGCAGCCGGAACCGGGGGCGACCCTGGCACGGCAACCCTATCCCCAACCCCAGGCGGATTACCAAGACCCGGCCCTGGAGGCGGACTTTGCCCTGGTGATGCAAATCATCCGTACTATCCGCAACCTGCGCGCCATTGCCGACCTCAAACCGGGGGTGAAGGTGCCGGTTCTGCTGCAAACCCAGTCGGCCCACGAGGAGGGGATTATCGAAGCCAGCCAGGCTTATATTTGCGACCTGGCCAAGGTGCAGCCGCTGACCTGGGGGCGGGACCTGACGGCGCAACGGCAAACCCTGGTGGGCATTAGTGGCCCAGTGCAGGTGCTGTTGCCCTTGACGGGGTTGGTGGATGTAGCCCTGTTGCGCAGCAAGGTGGAGCGGGATTTGCAGAAACTCCAGGCCCAGGCGACCAGTTTGGCGGCCCGCTTGGACAATCCCAACTTTGTGGCCAAAGCGGCGCCCGAGGTGGTACAGAGCCACCAGGTCCAGTTGGCAGAACTGCGGCAGCAAATCGAATTGCTCCAGGCACGCCTACAACAATTGGCCTAGCTGGGCTATAGTAAAGAACGGCATCCATCGGGGAACCCAGCCTTGCCTGCGACGTTTGACCCCCCCAAGATAGATGAATTCCTGGCCGAGCTGGCGGCGATTCAGCAGACGGGTCCGAAACGCATTGCCCTACTGGGGTCGCGGCATGTGCCCATTACCCACCAGTATTTGATCGAGTTGTTGGCCTATGCCCTGGTGTTGGCGGGCAACCGGATTCTCACGTCCGGGGCGACGGGGGTGAATGCGGCGGTGATTCGCGGGGCGATGCGCGCTGACCCCAATTTGCTCACCGTCATCCTGCCCCAGAGCCTGAGCAAGCAACCCCCGGAATCCCAGGAGCAGCTCAAGCAAGTCATGCACCTGGTAGAGAAACCGGAAAACGACCATCTTTCCTTGGCGGAGGCGAGCACCCTGTGCAACAGCGAAATCGTCGCCCGCTGTCAGCAGTTGGTGTGTTTTGCTTTTCACGACAGCCACACCCTAATGATGACCTGTCGCGAAGCGGAAGAGCAGCGCAAAATTGTTACCCTGTTTTATTTCGACTGAATGGACGCCCAGACCCGCCAGGACCTGGGGTGGCTGGTAAAGGTGTTGTTCATTGCTAGCCTGCTCAGTGGGGGCATCAAACTGCTGGGGCGCTGGGTTACTTGGGGGACGCCGCCGGTGTGGGTGCCTTTGGCGGTGGTGCTGGGGACGATAGGCGCGGCGGTCGCGGTGTTGACCTGGTGGGCTTGGCGTGATACCCCCCCGCCAGGGTCAGCACACAGGTCATCTGAGGACGGCGCGCACAGGCCACTCCCGCCACCCGAAACAGGGGATTGAGGAGGTTGGTGCGGTTGGGACCCTGGGGCTGACCCTGGTCCAACAGCCAGTGGGTGACAATGGCGCGGGCGTCGGTTAATCCCTGACTACGATTGGCGCTGGCGTGTCCTTCCCATTGCCCATAGCGCTGCAGCTGCTCGGTCAAGGTGGTCACGGTGAAGGGTTGAGGGATCAGGCCCCGGGCTGCTTGATCCAGGGCAGGGACGCGCCGGAGTACGGGCAAGGGTTGGATGTGCCGCAACCAATGCTGGACAGTCACCAGGCCCTGACCCCCTTTGCTCCACTGACCTAGATGTTCGGCATAGCGGGGTGGGTCCCGACGTAAGCGATTCACTTCCGTCAGCAGGTCCCGTGCCAGCCGTACCTCCAGGGGTTGCGCTCGGACCGCCGCCTGGCTGCACACGAACAGGACGCTAATTTTGATACAGTAGAGCCGCAGTCCCATGTCCCGACCATGCGTCTTTTGGTCAGCAACGACGACGGTATTTTTGCCCCCGGGTTGCGGGCCTTAGCCAATACCCTAGCGCAGGCCGGTCACCGGGTGACGGTGGTGGCCCCTGATCGGGAACGATCCGCTACCGGGCACGGCCTGACCCTGCACAAACCCTTGCGCGTCGAACCGGTCACCGGCTTTTTCCACGACAGTGTGACGGCCTGGGCCTGCACCGGTACACCAGCCGATTGCGTGAAACTGGCCCTGGGCTGCCTATTGGACCACCCCCCCGACATGGTGTTGGCCGGAATCAACCAGGGGCAGAACCTGGGCACCGACATTCTCTACTCCGGCACCGTATCAGCGGCCATGGAAGGGGTGATCGAAAACATCCCCGGCGTAGCCCTGAGTTTAGCTAGTTACACTCAGCCGGAATTTGGGGTGGCCAGTCGCTTTGCCCGTGCCCTGATTCATCACCTGGAACAACATCCTTTGCCCCTGCCGTTGCTGCTCAACGTGAATATTCCTGCTGTGAGCGCCCAGGAGATTGCCGGGATTTGTATCACCCGCCAGGGCGTACGCCGCTACTGCGACCAATTCGACCAACGCACGGACCCCCGGGGCCGCACCTATTACTGGCTGGCGGGCACCGCCATCGAAGATGAACCCGACCCCCCCGCCGATGCTCCCATCCACCACTGGCCTACCGATGTCGCCACCGTGAGAAGTAATAAAATTAGCATTACGCCACTGCAGTACAATCTCACCCATCCGGCGGGGTTAACCACCTTGGCGGACTGGCCGGGCTGGAGCGACGGTTTATACTGGCTAAAGGATTGAGGGACAGGTGGGTGTTCTGGAAGGGGCTATTTACCGGTGCGGCGAATGCGGAGGCGCCAGCGGGGGTAGGGGAGCGGGAAATCCTGCTGACGGAATGGACGACCCCCCAGGGAGAGCGGCTGCCGATTTACTTCAGCACCACCCGCGACATTGACGTGTTTGCCCTGGAGGCCCTGTGCGATGCGGTGGGGTGGGCTAAACGGCCCCTGCGCAAGGTCCGCAAAGCCCTGGCCTATAGTTTTCTGGTGGGGTCCCTGTGGTTAGAACGACAACCCCAACGTCGCTTGATTGGCTTTGCCCGGGCCACCTCCGACCACGCCTTTAACGCCACCATCTGGGATGTGGTCATTCACCCGGAGTTCCAGGGCAAAGGTCTCGGCAAGGCGCTGATGCGGCAGATGATCCGGGAGTTGCGCCGGCAGGAAATCAGCAACATTACTTTATTTGCCGACCCCCATGTGGTGTCGTTTTACGAGGAGTTGGGGTTTCACGCCGATCCGGAGGGCATCAAGGGAATGTTTTGGTACCCCAGTTAAGCCCCCAGCGCCGCCAGTTCCGCATCCTGGAGTGTGCGACCCGTGGCAGCCAAATACACATCATCCAGGCTGGGCTGGGACTGCATCAGACTAAAAATCGGCAACCCCAGGGCCGTGATTTTTTCGCGGATCACGCTGAGGCCATCGGGGGTGGGCTGAATCACCAGATTTAGGGAATTGCCTTGGGCCGGGTTAATAATCACCTGCCGAACAAACGCCAACTGTTGCAGGGCCTGCCGAGCCAATTCCGCCTCATCCCGGGGCGTAAATTCCCGCACCCGCAGGGTTACCCGTTCTCCCCCCAAAGCGGCCTTCAAGGCGACTGGCGTATCGCAGGCGATCAGTTGCCCCCGGTCCAAAATCGCCACCCGGTCCGCCAGGGCGTCCACCTCCTCCAGGTAATGGCTGGTGAGAAAGACCGTTGTCCCCTGGCGGCGCAGAGTGCGCAGGAAATCCCAGACCACCGTGCGGCTTTCGATGTCCAAGCCCACCGTCGGCTCGTCCAGCACCAGCACCTCCGGTTGGTGCAGCAGGGCCATGGCCAAATCCAGGCGTTTTTTCATCCCCCCGGAATAACCCCCCGTGCGCCGGTCCACCCAGTCCTGGAGTCCCAGCAATTCAATCACCGTCTCGATGCGCTGGCGGGCCACCGCCGGGGGCAAATGATAAATATCGGCATGCAATTGCAGCAGTTCCCGCCCAGTTAAGACCTTATCCAGCGCCAGTTCCTGAGCCACATAGCCCAATTTTTGTCGCACCTGCCGGGGATGATCCAGCACCGACAGACCCGCTACGTAAATTTCCCCCTGGTCCGGGCGGCTGAGGGTACACAGGCAGCGGATCAATGTGGTTTTGCCCGCCCCGTTAGGTCCCAGCAGGCCAAAGAGTTCCCCTGCGGCCACATCGAAAGACACACCCCGCAGGGCCTGCACCGGGCCATAGCTTTTGTGAACGTTGCGCACCTCAATCAGCGCCATGGTGGCTCCCCCAACGCTCCGTTCCCCACTATAGCTAAAATTGGGTGCTGTACTCGATGAGCAGGCGGTTGTCCCCGTCGGACGAAAGCGACCCCCGCAGGCGCAACTGGTCGTTCACCCGGTAGCCCAAGGTCATCTGGGACAGGTTGGGTTCGCTGACAGCATTACCCACACTGGCGAACATCTGCAGGAAGGACGCGGAAAACCGGTGGATGTCCAGACGCACCTCCCCTCCCAAAGCCAGAGCTGATTGCTGTACATTGCGGCTGCGGTCAGGAAGGGCTGGCAAAACGGCTGGGAAGAAACGCCAGGCAATGCCACCAAAATCCGTCTCGTGGGCCCGGGAAATCTGGTTAAGCAGCGTCTGGCCGGCCACCGTGGTCAAGAACAACTGGGCAGCATCGTTGCCCGACTGACCGGAAAAGCCCCCCAGCAGGGCAATGATCTGCTCCTGGGTGCGCCGGGGACTGCTGGTGAGTTCCAAGCCTTGAGGCAATCGGCTGGCCCGACCCATGACCTTCGCCTGCACCCGTACGGTTTCCAGCCCTTGCACCCGCTCACCTACGGCAATCGGCACTTCGTTGGGGAAACGCGCCCGCCGCTGGATGGCTAGACCCTCTAACTGGCTAGCCCCCTGGGTGACGGTGGAGGTCAACTGCAGGTCCAACTCCGGGTCAAACCCGTAGCGGGGGTCGAATACCACCCGGTTGGCGTAGGTACGGTCCAGGCGAAAGCGGGTGAGAAATAAATTGACCTCTCCCCGTTGCAGGGTCAGGGTTCCCTGGGGCCGGGGGTTGACGACTGGACCGTTGAGGGTCAAGGTTCCCTGGGCCACCACATCTAAATTGGGCTGGCGCACGACCCGCAAATTAGGCCCCAACCGGATGTGCAGGTCACGGAACTCAGCAGATACTCCCCTGGGCAAGCGGGTGGTGCCATGGCCGTTCACGGCTCCCCCCAGCACCAGGTCCGACAGAAAAACCTGCCCTTGGCTCAGGTCAATCACTCCCCCCACCGCCGGTTGCCGAGCTGTACCCGCCAGAGTGATGGTGGCGCTGGCTTGCCCCTCATAGATATTCCTTTGGGCAATGCGGGCCGGCAACAATGTCAGGGTCAGGGGCCGACGCCTATCCGGGTCCTCCGCCGACAAGGGCTGGCTGATGGGCAAAACGCCGTTTAAGGTCACCGTTCCCCCATTCAGCTGGGCTTGCAGGTCTTGAGCCGCCAGTCGGTCCCCCAGGAAACGAATTTCCCCCCTCAGGTTCTCCAGGGGTTCGGCTAGGCCGTTGACCGCCACCCGCGCCCCTTGGAATTGTGCCCGGCCCCTTAGGCGAGGTTCGCGCCACGTCCCCACCAGGTCCACCTGCACATCCCCACTCCCCCCTAACCACTGCACCCAGGGCGTTAGGTTGTTGACTAGGCGCAACCCACTGTCCCGTACCTGCACGCTCAACTGGATCTGGTCACTGCTGGGTTGGACGATGCTCCCCGGCCACACCCAAGGCAATAGGCCACTGGCGCGCACCGGTTCCACCGCCACTGTATCCTGGAGTTGCAGTTCCGCCCCAAATCGGAATTGCCCCTGGCCATAGCTGAAACTGGTGCGAGCCGTTGCGATGGGGGTATCATACCAAGTGCCATCTTCAAGGGCGATTTCCCCCTTGGCTTGAGGATCGGCGGCGCTGCCCCCGAGGGTCGCACTACCACTGATCCACCCCGTCGGGCTCCCCGGAACCGGCAGCAGGCGGGTGAAGTAGGTTACGGGCAAGCGGGTAAGTACCAACTGCCCTCGTTGCTGTGGTCCCCCCACTGTGCCACTGAACAGAAGTTGCCCGTCCCCGTGCACCAGTTGCAAGGGTTCCAAAAACCATCTCCCGTTTTGCAGCGTGCCCTCGTAACGCCCCTGCACCGTCAACCGCTCCGCCCGGTACGGCCCCCAGACCCAATCTCGGCCCTGGAGGGCAAACGTCGCCGTTAACTCACC
Source organism: Gloeomargarita sp. SRBZ-1_bins_9 (assembly GCA_039794565.1). Lineage (NCBI taxonomy): Bacteria > Bacillati > Cyanobacteriota > Cyanophyceae > Gloeomargaritales > Gloeomargaritaceae > Gloeomargarita > Gloeomargarita sp. SRBZ-1_bins_9. Next base: position 32,241 of record JAUQVX010000005.1, read on the forward strand.
CCGGTGATTGCCCGTCAGGGTTGCCTGCCCCCGCCAGCGTCCCTGCCATTCCCGGACATCCGGCAACCCCAAGGCCTGCTGCTGTTCGGTGAGGTAACGCTGCACCTGGGCCTGCACCTGGTTAAAAATTGCCAGTTGGGCATCCAACGGCCCCTGGGGTTGACCCACCGGCGTCACGGGCAAATCCGCCGCCCCTGCCGGTTGTTCGGTCAACAGCACCGGCACCAGGTCCTGCACGGTTGCCTCTACGGCTTCGATTTGGGCTTGCCAGTGCAGCTGAGGGCGCAACTGAGCTTGGCCACTGAAACGATAGCGGCTGCGAGCCTGGTGCAACTCCCCCTCCATCAACTGCAGTTTCCCATCCCGCCAGCGGAATTGTCCCGCCAGTTTCGTGGCCACCAGGTTACCCCAGCGGGCCTGGTCCACCTGGAGTTGCCCAACTGCCCGTTGTTGCCGGCTATCCCACAGCGCCGTCCCCTGCAAAGCCCCCTGGACCAACCCCCCGCTAAAGAGGGTCAGAGGCACACCCCGGAAATTCACCGCCAATCGGCCATCCCGTCCCTGGCCCTGGATCAAGGCCGTTCCCCGCTGCACCGTCAACGTTTGGGGAATCGGTCCCGGCGGCAGGGTCAGGGCAATCCGGTCTTGCACCCCCCGTAGGTCCAACCGGGCCATACCCCCTGGCGTCCAGACCACCGGCCCCCGTAAATAGGGTTCAAACTGCCAGTGGTTGAGGCGCAGGCCCGCCAGGGTCACTTCCCCCTGCAGCCGGGGTTGCGTCAAAAGCCCGGTTAGCCGCCCTTGGAAATCCACCTCACCCCGCAGGGCCAATTCCGGGGGTAACGGTAGGGGCAGGCGTTGCAAAGCGTACCGTTGTACCCGCAGTTGTACATCCAATCCCCCCGTGGCCAGGTGCACCGCTCCCCGGGCCTGCCATCCCCCTCCTGTCGCATGCAAACGTAGTTGGTCTCCCTGCCACTGCAACCGGCCTTGCACGGGCACCGGCATCTGGGGAGCGCGAAAAACGGCCTCCACCTGGGGTTGTTGCAGCGTCCCTCCCAGTTGTCCCTGCACCATCACCGTCCCGACGGGCACTGGCCAGGATAGTCCCTTGGTCAACCGCTCCGGCTGCGCTTGCCCCTGGAACTGGATAGCCAAGCGTTGCCGCCCCTCCAGACGGCCACTCCCTTGGAACTGGGCACCCGGCAAGCGCACGTCCAACCGGGCAATATCCAGTCTTCCCTGGCTTACTACCACATCGGCACTGGCTTGATCGACCTGGGTTTGAGGTAAGTGCAGTCCCCCTACAGTCTGCAACCGGCCCCGGATCAGGGGTTGGGCAATATCTCCTGTCACCACCCAGTGGGAGGCCACCTGCCCCCGTAATGGTGTGGACCAACCCAACTGAGCACTCACCCGTTCCAGGGCAACCGGCGCTACACGGGCGGTTAAATCATACCCCCGGTCAAAGTCGATCTGGCCGGTGACCTCCGCCGCCATCCCCGCCCATTGCAGTTGTCCCTGGGTCACCTGCACCCCCCCTGGCGTTAGTTGCAACTGGGCATCCACTTGGGGTGACACCATCGGCCACTGGGAAGAGCGCACCACCCATTCCCGGAGTTGTACCGGTCCGGCCACCTGGGGACGTTGGCCAGGCTGCCATTGCACCGTCAGGTCACCACTGATGCGTCCCCGTTGCACCTGCGCCGGCAAGGTCACATAACCGGTCATCAAGTCCTGCACAGGTTTAGCCGGTAGCTCCTGGACTTGGAGGCGAGCCGTCAGGAGGGTGTTGGGGATTTGCCATTGCCCGGTCAACCACACCTGCCCCTGCTGAGGTGTCTGGGCCTGACCCTGGAATTCCCACCGGTCTTCAGCGGGACGTAAACGGGCCTGCACCTGTGCATAGGTTTGAGCTTGGCGCGTCCACCAGGGCACCAGGGTCACCCGCCCCCCCTCTATCGCCACCTGGGTCAAACGCACCTGCACCGGCGATTCCCGTTTCTGGGGGAGGGTCACCCGCACCCACCGCCCATCGGCAGACTGGTGCAACAGCAGTTCCGGTTGCCGTAAGCGCACCTGGAGTTCTAGACGCCCCTGCTGTACCCACTGCCAGGGGGAAAACTGCACCTCAATGGCCTGCACCTTCAGGTAACTAGGGTCCGTTGCCGTGGCCGGTATCGCTGACGGCCCAAACTGCACACCGGTCCAGCCAAGACGTTTCACCTGTCCCAGGCGTACCGGGCGGTCTAGCAGATAGGTTAATTCCTGGGCTATCAGGGGCGCTAACCGTTCACCGATGAAGTAATTGCCTCCCCACCACAACCCCCCGGCCGTCCCTAGGGCTACCGCGCTTCCCACCCACCAATGCCGGTGTCGTTGCCAGTGGTGCAACCCCTTGGTGAGCCACATCAACCCAAACATAAACCTAGGACCTGCGGGGAGTAAAGGTGGTCTAAAGTTACCATAGCCGATCGCCTCGCCCTTGCCCAATAGCAATTGCCCTGTGCTGCCAAGACCGCCAGCCGTTGGTCGAAGTTCCCCCTGGGAGACAAGTCCCCATCCCGGCCCCGGCGGAATTTGTGTAGAATGGCACCAAGCAGGGCGATATTAGGGATTTTTACGGTTGTATCTTTGTCAGCTATCCTTGTGAGCCATGCCGACTAACGGACTGGGCATCGGAGCGTCAACCCCATGAAGGTCCCTAACCTGTTACAACTGGCACGCCAGGGGGATCCCGATGCGATTGCCGCTCTGATGACCCAAGCTCTAGCGCCCCAGGGGATCACCGCCCAAGCCAAACGGCGCCAGGGTTGTTTAGAAGTGGTATTGACTGGTAATCCGGCACCGGACCAGCGCTATTGTTTGCAGGTCATTCGCCAGGGACTAATGCGACTAGAGGTGCCCACCATTCGCACGGTCAAGGTTTATGGCATGCGCACGGGGGAAACCTTCCCGGAATGGATGGAGGTCTTCGGTTTAGATGGGGCACCGCCCGGGCGACGACCATCCCCGGTTGTCCCCCGCCCCCAGGCAGAAATCAAAGATGGGGTTTACCTTCCGGCTAGCCCCCTACACCTGACCAGCGATGAAGTGGACATTCCCTTAGAAACCTTTGCCCAAGAACTCCTACGACGCTATCAAAAGGGCGTGCGAGATTTTACCGGCGTCAAGTTGATTCAGGCGTCCTTAATGGATGCGGTGTTAGACGAAATCATCCTGCAAGAGGCAGATCTAAGCCGGGCTATATTGCGGCGCAGCAAGATGCGGGGAGCCATTCTCAAAAACGCCAACTTTTCCGGCGCCAATCTGATCGAAGCCGACCTGACGGAAGCGGATTTGACAGGCGCCCACTTTGGCTGTATAAAGCTAGGGGGTCAAGCCGTGAATAATTTAGTCGGTGCCGCCGTTCCCGTCAGTACCAACCTCAAGAAAGCGATACTGCTGCGGGCCAACCTAACGAACGCCGATTTCAGCCGGGCCGTTTTAGAACAGGCTTGTTTGGATGAAGCCAATCTCACCGGTGCCATCCTTACCCGCGTCAATGCCAAGGGCTGTTCGTTTGTAGGGGCCACCTGCAACCGGGCGGACATGAGTTGGGCGACCTTCGAAGGCGCCAATTTCACCGATGCCAACCTCAGCCGGGTCAACTTGAAGCGGGCCAACCTGGTGGGGGCCGATTTAAGCCGAGCCAACCTGTGGTACGCCGACCTCACCGAAGCCAACCTTATGCGGGCCAATCTCCATCGGGCCAACCTTACAGGGGCTAAATTAATGGGCACCCAAATGCCCGATGGGCGCATTATGTTTGACAAGCGCTACACCGGTTGAGGTGTCCATCCCCTACAGATCGTCGTCATCGTCAAAGTGAGCCGTGTTATCCCATTCCACATCGGGAGTCTCGGTTCGCGACCGGCGGGGGGGATATTGGGGGCGAGGACGCCGCGACCGGCGCGCAGTGGTTGTTGTCAGCATAACCGTCTCCTCCCGGTCCGTATCCCGTTCCGAGCTGCGGTAACGGGTACCGGTTTCCTCCTGGATAGCTGCCCGCTCCGACTGGGGCAGTTCCGCTTCCCACTCATCCACCGAATCAATCACAACCTCATTCCGGCGACGGGGACGGGGTGGTTCCCTGTAGTCCTCATCCCGCTGGCGGTAGGCGGCTGTTTCGGCATACTCCCGATAGGCCGGTGAACGACTCCCTTCCCGCGGGCGACGGGGTGGCATTTCCCGGGTGCGGGGCGACGGCGTCTTACTGCGCAGGACTAAATTTTCCCACGTCAGAGCAATCAAGGCCCCCACCAACAACACCTGTTGAAAAATCAACCCGAAGTTCAGCAGGTTGAAATCCACAATGAGAATCAGGCCACTGATGAGAGCAATCAGGGCATAGACCACATCCGAGTCCCGGCGCAAGGCTGGCCGCAGACGCCCTAGAAAAAAGAGCAGCACGCCACCCGCAATCAAGACGATGCCAAGAAAAACCGGAGCGGGAAAACCAGTACCCACGAGTGACTCCTTCTGTAGCTAAGGCCCAACAGCCGACCTTGACCCTATTTTAGCGATTCGCCTCTAGGAAGACCGCCGAATCTTGTCCTTTTGGCTGACAAACAAAAGCGCTGCGGTGACAGGAATGACCACCACCACCAGCCCCGCCAACAAGCTGTAGAAAAAATTCACCAAACTCGGAGTCATAGGCCACGACCAATAAACGGTTGCTCTTGCTATCTTAACCTAACCGGGATGGTTGGCACGGTTTGTCACAGCTTCGGCAAGCGTGCCCCCTTCAGATTCGCCCCAACCGGCCTAGCGTGCAAGCGAGCCTGGCGCAGGTCCGCCTCACTAAAATCAGTCCCATCGAGCAGGGCATCGATCAAATCCGCCTGCTGGAAGACGGCCCGACTGAAGTTAGCCCCCCGCAGGTCGGCCCGGTGCAGATTCACCATAGTCAGTTCTCGCCGGCTCAAATCCACCCCCTGGAGATTACAGCCCGATAGGTCTGTGCGATGCAGTTTGACGTCCGTCAGAACCGTCATCCGTAAATCCGTGCCAGCCAGGTTAGCTCCCGTTAGATTGGCATTGGTCAGGTTGGCGCCCCATAACTGGGACCCCCGCAGGTCTGCGCCGGTAAGAATCGCACCACTCAAGTTCGCCCACGTTAAATTCACGCGCCGCAAATCGGCGTCGGCCAAATTGCAGTCCGTCAGTATCGCCGAACTCAAGTCCGTCCAGCCCTCGTCCCCATATAGGTCTGCCCCCTGCAGTACAGCTCGGTTCAAAATCGCCGCACTCAAACAGGCCTGCCTTAAGCATACGCGGCCCAGTTCAGCCTCCGTTAGATCAGCCCGGATCAAATGGGCGCCGGTCAAATCCGCTCGGTATAGGTCAGCGCGAGTAAGATTGCAACCGGTCAAATCCGCACCCCGAAGATTAGCCCGGCTTAAGCCCACCCCACTCAATTCACCCCGCACCAGGACCGCACCTGCCAGGTTTGCCCCCCCTAAATCCGCCCCGGCCAACTGCACCCGCGCCAGGTAAGCCCCTTGCAAATCGGCCCCGCGTAAGTTACAGCCGGAGAGGGTCGCCCCATTCAAACTGGCCTGGCGGAGATTTCCGTCGCGGAGATCGGCCTCCGTAAGATTGGCCCCATCCAACTGGGCCTGAAACAAACTGACTCGCGCCAAGTTAGCTTCCACCAGATTAGATCCCCGTAAATCCGCTTCGCTCAAGTTGGCCTGCTGCAGATTCACCCGCACCAATTCCGCATGGCGGAGATTAGCCTGGACCAAATTCACAGCCACTAATTGGCCATAGCAGAGGTAGGCCCCTTGCAAATTTGCCCGGGCGAGAAACGCCTCATTGAGGACTATCCCCTCCAACAGTTGTCCGGCCAATTGCACCTGGGAAAAGGACCGCTTACCGGCGTTATAGGCCGCTTGCAATTGCAACAGGGGTGACATAAAGCCAGTTTGGAGTCATCTCACGCCGGTGCTTACATCCATTCTCTATAGAAACACCGATAGCGACAAGTCTCCTGAAACCTGTAGCAACCAGTCCTAGCAAATGTACCTCCCCAAACAAGACCCCCCTGAACGCGAAGTCCAGAGGGGCCTAGGAAGCTTTTCCTGGCATCGTGCTATTTTCGCAGGCAGTTGCCCACCTACTATCGTCGCCGCTGCGGCGTTTCACCTCCGAGTTCGGGATGGATCGGCGTGGTTCCACCGCGCCATAGACACCAGGAAAGGGAAAATTAACATAACCGAACCCTGAGAACTGCATAGGGATAGATAGTCACACCAACAGACAAGGGGTACGGTCTGTTAGGACATCTCGGCTGAACGCATTACTGCGCTTACACCTGATGCCTATCAACAGGTAGTCTACCTGTGACCTAGGAGCACTCATCTTGGGGTGGGCTTCCCACTTAGATGCTTTCAGCGGTTATCCACTCCGCACATGGCTACCCTGCGTTTACCGTTGGCACGATAACAGGTACACCAGCGGTGCGTTCCTCCCGGTCCTCTCGTACTAAGGAGGACTCCCCTCAATGCTCCAACGCCTGTACCGGATATGGACCGAACTGTCTCACGCATGCGACCCCCGTATCACTACGGGCATGGACTATACCTTCATCCTGGCTCTCACTCACTAACGAGCACAGGAGCCGACGTTTGAACACCCTGACCAGCAGGGGTTCTCGACTTACGCTTGGGAGTTGACCAAGCCTAGGTCTCAGTCTCTACGGGATTAGGATGTGCCGTACACGCATAAACTCCTCCACTTGGCTGGACTTAATCGTGCGCCGCTTGGAATCATTCAACTCCTCAAAGCGGTCCACCTTCCGCGCCAAGTCCAAGAACTCCTGAGGCGTCAACCGCGCCGAGTGCTTCAACTCCGCCACGATTTCCAGCACCAAGTCACATTGTGGCTGCTTAAGACGGACATAAGGCCGCAATTGCTGCAGTACCCGCTCTACCGCCCAAACCTTCACCACACTGTACTCACTCATCCCATCCTTGCGCTCCCGGATGTGGCCCACACCCAACATAGACTGCAGCCATTCCAGGAACGCCCGATGCTTCCGCTTTTGGAAGAACGTGATACTTGGACGGATCTGGTACCCCAACCGGTAGTCCTTGCGACGGACCAGTTGGACATTAATGCAGCCATCCCCATCCAAAAAGCCAGCAATGTAACTCCACACCTCAGGAGTCGTCATGGTACGGGCATCCTACTTACCCTCGGTATCGCCTTACCCGGGCGTTCGGTAACCCAGATAAGGTTCCACCGATTTTAGTCGGTTTGCTACTCCACATCACTGTGGAGTGACGCAATGAGTTACGTTCTGAACCCAGCTCACGTACCGCTTTAATGGGCGAACAGCCCAACCCTTGGGACCGACTACAGCCCCAGGTTGCGATGAGCCGACATCGAGGTGCCAAACCTCCCCGTCGATGTGGACTCTTGGGGGAGATCAGCCTGTTATCCCTAGAGTAACTTTTATCCGTTGAGCGACGGCCCTTCCACACAGCACCGTCGGATCACTAAGGCCGACTTTCGTCCCTGCTCGACTTGTAGGTCTCGCAGTCAAGCTCCCTTCTGCCTTTGCACTCTACGGCTGATTTCCGACCAGCCTGAGGGAACCTTTGCGCGCCTCCGTTACCTTTTAGGAGGCGACCGCCCCAGTCAAACTGCCCACCTGAAACTGTCCCCTGCCCGGCTCACGGGTCAAGGTTAGAATCTCAGCCTGCTCAGAGTGGTATTTCACCGTCGGCTCCATGCCCCCCGCAAGGGGCACTTCTCAGCCTCCCACCTATCCTACGCAGAGCAAGCCAAAACCCAATCCCAGGCTACAGTAAAGCTTCATAGGGTCTTTCTGTCCAGGTACAGGTAGTCCGCATCTTCACGGACATGTCTATTTCGCCGAGCCTCTCTCCGAGACAGCGCCCAGATCGTTACGCCTTTCGTGCGGGTCGGAACTTACCCGACAAGGAATTTCGCTACCTTAGGACCGTTATAGTTACGGCCGCCGTTCACCGGGGCTTCGGTCGCCAGCTTCGCTTGCGCTAACCGGCTTCCTTAACCTTCCGGCACTGGGCAGGCGTCAGCCCCTATACGTCGTCTTACGACTTAGCGGAGACCTGTGTTTTTGGTAAACAGTCGCCTGGGCCTCTTCACTGCGACCTGCTTTCGCAGGCACCCCTTCTTGCGAACTTACGGGGCCATTTTGCCGAGTTCCTTAGAGAGAGTTAGCTCGCGCCCCTTGGTATCCTCTACCAACCCACCTGTGTCGGTTTCGGGTACAGGCGTGTGCTTAACGGGGTTGGGCTTTTCTCGGGAGTCTGACGTCAGCCACTTCGCCGCCGTAGCGGCTCGGACTCGCGCCTCGGCTCAGGGCGTTTTCGCCGCCCCTCTTCGCGTCGGACACTTGCACGGGTAACCAACATCCCGCTGGCTTAGCCTCCTCCGTCCCCCATCCCAATCCGCACACGGTACGGGAATATTAACCCGTTGTCCATCGACTACGCCTTTCGGCCTCGCCTTAGGCCCTGACTCACCCGCCGCGGACGAACCTGCCGGCGGAACCCTTGGGTTTCCGGGGCATTGGATTCTCACCAATGTTTTCGCTACTCAAGCCGGCATTCTCACTTCCGAGCAGTCCACACCTGCTTCCGCTGATGCTTCACCCCACTCGGAACGCTCCCCTACCACAGTTGCCTGTCCACAGCTTCGGTACATGGCTTAGTCCCGTTCATTTTCGGCGCAGGAGCGCTTGACCAGTGAGCTATTACGCACTCTTTCAAGGATGGCTGCTTCTAAGCCAACCTCCTGGTTGTCTGTGCACCCCCACCTCCTTTGCCACTTAGCCATGATTTGGGGACCTTAGCTGGTGGTCTGGGCTGTTTCCCTCTCGACGATGAAGCTTATCCCCCACCGTCTCACTAGCCACCTCAACGGTTGGTATTCGGAGTTTGCCTCGATTTGGTACAGCTCTCGCCGCCCGCACCGAAACAGTGCTCTACCCCCAACCGGTATGGTGACCGCTGCGCCTCAACGCATTTCGGGGAGAACCAGCTAGCTCCGGGTTCGATTGGCATTTCACCCCTAACCACAGGTCATCCGCCGATTTTTCAACATCGGTCGGTTCGGACCTCCACTTGGTGTCACCCAAGCTTCATCCTGCCCATGGTTAGATCACCCGGGTTCGGGTCTGTAAGCCCTGACAAACGCCCTCTTCAGACTCGGTTTCCCTACGGCTTCGCCATTTCCGGCTTAACCTGCCAGGGACTTACAAGTCGCCGGCTCATTCTTCAACAGGCACGCGGTTAGCCGTTTTAATCGGCCGCCCACTGCTTGTAGGCTGATGGTTTCATGCTCTATTTCACTCCCCTGCCCGGGGTTCTTTTCACCTTTCCCTCGCGGTACTGTTCCACTATCGGTCACTCAGGAGTATTTAGCCTTACGAGGTGGGCCTCGCAGATTCACACGGGTTATCTCCCATGCTACTCGGGATCCGGCTGGGCCTTCGACGCTTTCGACTACAGGACTTTCACCTTCTCTGGTGTGCCATTCAAACACTTCGTCTAGCGCCTCCGGTCCCGTGGTGCCGTCCCACGACCCCAGATGGCAAGCCACCTGGTTTAGGCTGCTCCCCGTTCGCTCGCCGCTACTAGGGGAATCGCGGTTGCTTTCTTTTCCTCCGGCTACTAAGATGTTTCAGTTCGCCGGGTTCGCTCGCGTCGGCCTATGGATTCAGCCGACCGTCTATAGGGTTGCCCCATTCGGAGACCTCCGGATCATCGCTTGCTGCCAGCTCCCCGGAGCGTTTCGTCGGTAGCCACGTCCTTCATCGCCTCTGAGTGCCAAGGTATCCACCATCAGCCCTTGGATCCTTGTCCATTGGTGATGACTATCTAACGCTATGCAGTTGTCAAGGTTCGGTACTGGCGCTCGCGCGTCCAGCAGTTTGCGTCTATCCCGCAAGTGCTGAACACGACATCTGGTGGAGGTAAGCGGATTCGAACCGCTGACATCCTGCGTGCAAAGCAGGCGCTCTACCACTGAGCCATACCCCCCCGAGTGGGCCATCCTGGACTTGAACCAGGGTCCTCACCCTTATCAGGGGTGCGCTCTAACCACCTGAGCTAATAGCCCTCGCCCCGGACAAAATAGGCTTGGAAGTACAGCCAAAGGCTAAACCCCGATTGACCTCGGGATGACCACCTGCCACAACGAAACTCACGCCCAAAACTCGTTGCT
>JAUQVX010000005.1:45000-140018 GCA_039794565.1 Gloeomargarita sp. SRBZ-1_bins_9
ACGACCGGCGGCCTCTAGGGTGGTACCGTATAGGGGGGCCGGGTCCCCTTCCACGCGGATTTCTAGGGGGATGCGCCGCACGGTGCCGGTGCGGGGGTCCATGTAGCCATCGGCCTCCCCGGGGGGGTCACCGGCTTGGACCACAAAGGATTCCTCGGCCCGGGTAAAGGGTAGGTGGTCGTAGAAGTGCTGCTGGACCAGGTCCAGGAAATTGCCGGCGGTAATAGGGGCGTTATAGCCATCTAAGACGGCTATCAGGTCGCCTTTGTTGGTGCGGATGCGAACGGTAGCGCGGCCCAAAAGTTGGGGTAAATGCCGGTATGCCTCGGGAATCGCAAAGGGGAATTCCCGCACCATCAGGGCTTCGACTGCGCCCACATGGTCAAGTAGGTCGGCCTGAGTGTCTAGGACGACATTGCGGTTGCGGTCCCTCACAGCTTCATTCAATTCATCCAGATCGGCGGCGATGTGGTCGAGTAGGGCTTGGGCTGGGGCTTGGTTTTCCGGCGCGACCTGGGTCAGGATGTCCTGGCGATGCTCTGCTAAAATCTGCTGGGCGGTTTTGACGTCATTGGCGATGGCTCGCCACCGTTTGGCTTTCAGCTGGTCGCGGATGTCCTCGAGGCGACTTTCGATTTGCCGGATATGGGGTTCATCTACGGGGAGGGCGTGCCGGAGGATGGCTTTGGGGTCGGTGACGGGATTGCGGGCCACCAGTAAGCCACCGGCGGCATATCCGGGCATGGTCGGCATCCACAGAATCAAGATCAGCACCAGACCAACGAGCCAACGCACGGAGCGAAACAATTGCATGTTCCCTTCCCAGACAGCAATGGATTTACCTGGCATTTTCCCACAGGAATCGCCACCGGCTCAACGGTAGTGGGCGGCTATGGTATGGTGAAAGCGTGGGGCGAGGGACGGCATGCTTCGACGCTGGCAAAGGATACTCTTGACAACGGCAGTGATGGCGGGGGTAAGTGCCCCGGTAAGGGTTGGGGCGGAGTTGGCCAACCTGCCGGTGGTGGAGTCGGCGGCCCTGGTGGTGGGGATGCAGGTGCCCTGGTCGCGGCCGGTGTGGGTGCGGGACCCCTTTGAGGGGGAGGCCCTGGGGGTGTTTGACCGGCACGAGTTCAGTCGGGGGGACATTCCACGGGTGACGGTGTTGAGCCTGTGGCAACCCCAACGGGTGCGGTTTCTGGTGGGGTATGGCACGTTCTGTAGCCGGCCTTATGTGGGGTATTTATTTGTGGCCTTCCCGGTGGGTGGGTTGACCTGTAGCCAAATTGATACCAGCCGCAAAATTGGTAGTGTGCAGCTTAAAGTTGGGGAGCATCATGTGACCTTGAACCAAGGTGAAGACAATACATTTGTAGTTTCCAGGGAAGTGGCCCAAGTGTTAGCCCAAGCCCCGGAAGCAAAAGTATTGATGCGGCTGGTGACGACGGCGGGGGAATTGATTGATAGCGAAATCGGGGTGAATACGGTGCGGACCTGGCCCCGGATTTATGGTGGGGTGGCACCATGAGGGAACACCCCATTGCCCAATTGATGGCCAATATCACGTCGGTATTTTTGGGCAAACCCCAGGTGGTGGAGCGGGTGCTGACGGCGGTGGTCGCGGGGGGACATGTTCTCATCGAGGACGTGCCGGGGGTGGGGAAAACGACGCTGGCCCAGGCGATGGCCCGCAGCATTGGGGGGAAGTTTCAACGGATTCAATTTACCAGTGATTTGCTGCCGGCGGATATTTTGGGGGTGACGATTTTTGACCGGAATCAATCCCAATTTGTGTTTCGCCCTGGCCCCATTTTTGCCAATGTGATCCTGGCGGATGAAATTAACCGCACCTCTCCCCGCACCCAGAGCGCTCTGCTGGAGGCGATGGCGGAACGCCGGGTGTCGTTGGATGACCAGACCTATGAGCTGCCCCAACCCTTTATCGTCCTGGCTACCCAAAATCCCATTGAATACCACGGGACCTATCCGCTGCCGGAAAGCCAACTGGATCGGTTTTTGATGCGGCTGTCGATTGGCTACCCGGACCGGGAGATTGAAAAGAAATTACTCCTGAATCGGCAGCAGGCGGAGCCGGTGGACCAGTTACAGGCGGTGCTGTCGCTGGAGGAATTGCTGGCGCTGCAGGCCCAGGTGGACCAGGTGCGGCTGGAGGAATCCCTGGTGGATTACATGCTGCAGGTGGTGGCGGCAACCCGGACATCGCCTTTGCTACGGGCGGGGGTATCCACTCGGGGGGCGCTGGCTTGGGCCCGGGCGGCCAAGGCGCGGGCGTTGGTGCAGGGGCGGACCTACTGCGTGCCAGACGATGTGACGGAACTGATGCTGCCGGTGCTGGCCCACCGCTTGTCCCTAGGAGGGGTGGGGCAAGACCTTCAGAGTCATCGCCAGGAGTCGGAGGCCATCCTGCGGGATTTGGCAGCAGAAATTCCGGTGCCAGTTTAGGAGGTCAGTTTCTGGCGCAGGAGCTGACGGGCCTGTTCTAGGGCGCGGGGGAGTCCTTGGGGGTCTTTGCCACCGGCTTGGGCAAGGTTAGGGCGACCGCCACCCCCGCCACCACAGGTTTTCGCCAGCTCTCCTACCACCTTGCCGGCCTGTAACCCCAACTGCACCACCTCGGGGCTGAAGGCAGCCACTAGGGTGACTTTGTCGGGGGCAGGCACTGCACCTAAGACAACGGCGCCGGGACCCAGTTTCTGCAACAGTTCTTGGGCAACCGTTTTTAGGGCTTCCCCCTCGACCTGGCCCAGTTGCCCCACCAGCAGGCGGTAGCCGTTGATGGTTTCGGCGCTCCCTAAAAGTGGCAGGGCTTGGGCGCGGGCCAGTTGGGTGTGCAATTGCTCGATCTGTTTGTCTTTGGCCTTGAGGTCCTGTTGCAGGTCCCGCACTCGGTCGACAATCTCCTCGGGCTTCACCTTGAAGAGGTCGGTGAGGTCTTTGACGACGCGCTCTTGGCGGTTGAGGTAGTCCAGCAAGGCCAGCCCCGCTACGGCTTCAATCCGGCGAATGCCACTGGCAATGCCCGTTTCTGCCACGATTTTAAATAGGCCGATTTCCTGGGTGTTGCGCACATGGGTGCCGCCACAGAGTTCCATGGAAACGCCGGGGATGTCAATGACTCGCACCGGGTCGCTGTATTTTTCCCCAAACATGGCGATGGCGCCCCGGGCTTTGGCCTCGGCTAGGGGTAGGATCAAAACCTGGGCGGGATGGGCCTCGGCAATCCACTGGTTGATTTGCCACTCAATGGTTTGCAGTTGCACCGGGGTCAGGGGACGGGGGTAGTTGAAGTCAAAGCGCAACCGCTCGGGGGTCACCAGGGAACCGGCCTGGGCAATGTGGGGGTCAAGGCACTTTTGCAGGGCCGCCTGCAACAGGTGGGTAGCGGTGTGGTGGGCTTGGGTGCGATGGCGTTGCCAACGGTCCACTTGGGCTTGGACGGCCATGCCGACGGCTAATTCCCCCTGCTCTACCTGGCCGTAGTGGACCCACAGGTCGGCTTTTTTCTGTACGTCGGTGACCCGAAAGCGCATGTGGCCATCGGGACTGGTCAGGTAACCGGTGTCCCCCACTTGACCGCCCCCTTCGGCGTAAAAGGGGGTTTCTTGGAGAACCACCAGCACTGTTCCTGCCTGGGCATCGCAGCGACTGACCCGCTCGCCCCCCTGGACAATGGCCTGCACGGTGGTGAGGCCGCTGATGTTGAGATAGCCGGTAAAGACGGTGGCACCTAGTTCCTGGGCCAGGTCGGTCCACTGCTGGTCGGCCAGCACATCCGCCTGGGTCTGCCCTTCCCGGGAAAGCGCCCGATGCTGGGCCATTTCCTGCTCGTAACTGGCCAGGTCCACCCCTAGCCCCTGTTCTGCGGCTATTTCCGCCGTCAGCTCCACCGGAAAGCCGTAGGTTGTGGCCAGGTCGAAGGCCACTTTGCCGCTGATGACGGGGGGTTTTTGGGCAATGACCGCCAGCAACAACTGCTCGCCCACATCCAAGGTTTTGAGAAACTGGCGCTCTTCTCGATCCAGTTCGGTTTGGATGACGGTTTGGCGCTCCCGCAGGTGGGGATAGGCCGGGGCGGCTAGGTCAATGGCGGTCTGGGCTAGCTCGGCGGTAAAGGGTCGTCGCAAGCCCAGCAGACGGCCGTGGTGCACCAGGCGCCGGATTAGCCGCCGCAAAACATAGCCCCGCCGTACATTGCTGGGAATCACCCCGTCAGCAATCAGATGTACCACGGCCCGCATGTGGTCGGCAATGATGTGCAGGGAGCGCTGTTGGCCAGAGTCGGTGGGGGGATAGGTCAGAGGCAGCCAGTCGGCGGTGCGTTGGATTAAAGGAAACAGCAGGTCGGTCTCAAAGTTGCTGGGCACGTCCTGGAGAATGCGGGCCAGGCGCTCGAGACCCATGCCGGTGTCAATGTTTTTAGCCGCCAGGGGGGTCAGGTGCCCCGCCGCATCCCGGTTGAATTCCATAAACACCAGGTTGTAAATCTCGACGAAGCGGTCGTCGTCCCTTAGGTCCACCGGCCCTTTTTCCGGGGCAAAGTCATAGTAAATTTCGGAGCAGGGTCCACAGGGACCGGTCGGCCCGGCTGCCCAGAAGTTGTCTTGCGCCCCCATTTTCTGGATGCGCTCGGCCGGTAGCCCCACCACTTCCTGCCAGAGGGTCACGGTCTCCGGGTCGCCTTCGTAAACACTCACCGCCAGGTGCTCCGGGGGGAGACCATATACCCGGGTCACTAGCTCCCAAGCCCAGGCAATCGCTTCCTTTTTGAAGTAGTCGCCGAAGCTGAAATTGCCCAGCATTTCAAAGAAAGTGTGGTGGCGGGGAGTGCGGCCCACGTTGTCAATGTCGTTGGTGCGTAAACAGCGCTGGGCGGTGGTCACCCGGGGAGCCGGTGCCGGTTGCTGCCCCAAAAACACCGGCTTGAAGGGCAACATCCCGGCAATGGTCAGCAACACGGTTGGGTCGCTGGGAATCAAGGAGGCGCTGGGCAACACCCGGTGCTGCCGCTGGGCGTAAAACTCTAAAAATGTCTGACGAATCCGGTCACCGGTCCAGCGCATGGCCCCTTCTACCCCAAAATCAGTACTTCAATTCTAAGGGTTTCCCATGCCGGGCTTCGCCGCTGCCATCCATCCGTTGCCCCTATCGAGGTATTTAACTTTTCTTAACCATCTCGGCCCCGTCTCGGTTACAATAGTTAACATCTAGCGACTAGGTATTTATTCCTAATGAACACGCAGATTCCGTGGTTGACGCTGGCGGTGCTGGTTCCCTGGGGGGCGGCGCTGCTGTTTCCGTTTTTACCGGGCAAATCGGGACGGGCCGCGCGTTGGGTGGCTTTAAGTGTGGCGTTGGTGGACCTGGCTATCCTGGTGACGGGGTTGTGGTTGGGTTATGACCCGCAGGTGCCGGGTTATCAGTTGGTGGAGCAGTGGTCCTGGTGGCCGCAGTTGGGTTGGCAGTGGGCGCTAGGGGTAGATGGGTTGTCCCTGCCGTTGCTGGTGCTGGGGGCGTTGGTGACGACGTTGGCCATGGCCGCAGCCTGGCGGGTGCAACACCGGCCCCGGTTGTTTTATGCCCTGATGCTGGTGCTGTACGGGGCGCAGTTGGGGGTGTTTGCCGCTAAGGATGTGCTGCTGTTTTTCCTGATGTGGGAGCTGGAGCTGGTACCGGTTTACCTGCTCATTGCTATTTGGGGGGGGAGTCAGCGGCAGTACGCGGCAACCAAATTCCTGCTTTACACGGCGCTGGGGTCGGTGTTGATCCTGGTGGGGGGATTGGTGCTGGCACATAGGGCCGGTTCTTGGGATATGGCGCTGCTGGCCCAGTACCCCTGGCCGTTGGAGATCGCTATTGCGGTGTATCTGATGTTTTTGGTGGCCTTTGGGGTGAAGTTGCCGGTGTTTCCCCTGCATACCTGGCTGCCTTTTGCCCACACGGAGGCGCCGGCCCCGGTTTCTATGGTGTTGGCAGGGGTGTTGCTGAAGTTGGGGGGCTATGGGTTGCTGCGGTTGAACGGGCAACTGCTGCCGTTGGCCCATCAGGTGCTGGCGCCGATGCTGGTGGTGCTGGGGGTGATCAATATCCTGTACGGGGCGTTGACGGCCTACAGCCAAGAGCACCTGAAAAAACGGCTGGCCTATTCGTCCATCTCCCACATGGGCTTTGTGCTGGTGGGGTTGGGGGTGTGGAATGCCTGGGGCCTGCAGGGGGCGCTGCTGCAAATGGTCTCCCATGGGTTGATTGCGGCGGCGCTGTTTTTCCTGGCGGGGGTGACCTACGAGCGCACCCACACCCTGGCGATGGGGGAACTGGGGGGCCTGGCGGCGGTGGCACCGCGGGTTTTTGCCCTGTTTACGGCGGCCAGTTTTGCGTCGTTGGCCCTGCCGGGGATGAGCGGCTTTATCAGTGAGCTGTCGGTGTTTCTGGGGTTGGCGGACAGTTGGTACCAGGGCGGATTTAAGGCGCTGGTGCTGGGGTTGACGGCGATCGGGGTGATTCTTACGCCCTTGTATTTGCTGGATAGCCTGCGGCGGGTGTTCTACGGGCCGAAGGGGGCAGCCGCTTGGGCCGGTGGTGATGCTAACCCCCGGGAGTTGTTCATTGCCCTGAGTCTGTTGGTACCGGTGCTGCTGGTGGGGGTCTATCCCCGGGCCGTGAGCGAGTGGTGGAATCCCATGATGACGCAATTGGCCCAATGGGGACGCCCGGCCCTAGTCTCGACGATGGACGCGCAGGGTGTTGGCCTGGTCCACCGGGAGTAGGGTCAGCTCCTGGATGTTGACGTGGGGGGGACGGGTCAGGCAAAAGGCGACGGCTTCGGCCACATCCCGCCCGGTTAGGGGGGTCAATCCCCGGTACACTTGCTTGGCCCGCTCCCCATCCCCATGAAACCGCACGGAGGAAAATTCGGTTTCCACTAGCCCGGGATTGATGGTGGTCACCCGCACCGGTGTACCCAACAGGTCGTGTTTGAGGGCATCTCCCAACATACGCACGGCGGCTTTGGTGGCGCAATAGACGTTGCCCCCAGGGTAGGCGTCGATCCCGGCAATGGAAGCGATATTGACGATGTGGCCCCAGCCCCGGGCGACCATACCAGGCAAAACCTGACGGGTCATATACAGCAGGCCCTTGAGGTTGGTATCGATCATTTCTTCCCAGTCGTCCGGGTTGCCCTGGTGCAGGGGTTCCAGGCCCCGGCTGAGCCCGGCGTTGTTAATCAGCACGTCAATGGCCTGCCAGTCGGGGGGAAGCTGGGTAAACCATTGCTCTACGGCCTGTCGGTCCCGGACATCCAGGGGGCAGACGAGGCAGGGGGTTGGCAGTTCCTGGGCGAGGGTTGCAAGTCGCTCCCGGCGGCGGGCCACCAGCAACAACCGCACACCTAAGGGGGCTAACACCCGCGCGCATTCTTGACCAATGCCGCTGCTGGCGCCGGTAATGAGCACGATCTGTCCGGTTAAGTCCATGGGGAATGTCGTCAACGGTTCACCCTGCACAACCACGCTGGTCATTTTATACTTAACGTGGAGTTAACCCTGAGTGGTGCCCGGCCTATGGTCTCTGATCCCCAGCAACGTGCGGCGTTAGGCATTCCCCCTTTACCCTTGGATGCGGCCCAGACGGCGGCGCTGTGCGAAAAGTTGCAGTCACCCCAGGCGACGTTGGCGGACAAACGGCAGTTGCAGGAACGGGTGCCGCCGGGGGTGGACCCAGCCGCTTATGTCAAGGCGGGATTTTTGGCGGACCTAGCCCAGGGACGGCGCACCAGCCCGGTGATTTCTCCCCTGGAGGCGGTGCAAATGCTGGGGCAGATGATCGGCGGCTATAACGTCTCGGTGCTGATGGAGTTGCTGCAAAGTGAGGAGGCTACCCTGGCCCGGGCCGCCCAGGAAGCGTTGTCCCAGATCACCCTGGTCTATGACGCCTTTCACGATGTGTGGGCGCTAGCGGAGCAGGGGAATCTCTTTGCGCAAGGGGTGATTGACGCCTGGGCGGAGGCCACCTGGTTTACCCGCAGGCCGCCGGTGCCGGAGTGCTTGACCCTGACGGTGTTCAAGGTGCCGGGGGAAATCAATACGGATGACCTGTCGCCGGCGGTGCACGCTACCACCCGTGCTGATATTCCCCTGCACGCCCTGACCATGCTGGAAAGCCGCTATCCGGGGGCAATTGATGAAATACAGCGGCTGAAGCAGCGGGGGTATCCGGTGGCTTTTGTGGGGGATGTGGTGGGCACGGGGTCGTCCCGCAAGTCAGCCATCAATTCCCTGCTGTGGCATATCGGGGAGGACATACCGGGGGTGCCCAACAAGCGCCGGGGTGGGGTGATTCTGGGGGGCATTATTGCGCCCATTTTCTTCAATACGGCCCAGGATGCGGGGGCCTTGCCCATCGAATGCGATGTGACGCCGCTGCAAACGGGGATGGTGATCCGCTTGTATCCCTACCGGGGAGAAATCCAGGATGAACAGGGGCAGCTGCTTGCCCGTTTCACCCTGAAGCCGGAAACGCTCTTGGACGAGGTGCGGGCGGGGGGCCGGATTGCCCTGCTCATTGGCCGGGGGTTGACGGATAAGACGCGCAGTCGCTTGGGGTTACCGCCCCATCCGGGATTTGTGCGTCCCACGCCGCCGCCGGATAGCGGGAAAGGGTTCACCCTGGCGCAAAAAATGGTGGGGCGGGCCTGTGGGGTGCCGGGGGTGCGGCCAGGAACTGCCTGTGAACCGGTGATGACCACGGTGGGGTCCCAGGACACAACCGGGCCGATGACGCGGGATGAGCTAAAGGAGCTGGCCTGCCTGGGCTTTAGCGCCGACTTGGTGCTGCAGAGCTTTTGTCACACGGCAGCCTACCCCAAACCGGCGGATATTCAGGTGCAGCGGGAGTTGCCGGACTTTTTTGCGTCCCGGGGCGGGGTGGTGCTTAGGCCGGGGGATGGCATTATCCATTCCTGGCTGAACCGGCTGCTGTTGCCGGATACGGTGGGGACAGGGGCGGACTCCCATACCCGGTTTCCTTTGGGGATTTCCTTTCCGGCGGGGTCGGGGCTGGTGGCTTTTGCGGCGGCAATCGGCGTGATGCCCATCAATATGCCGGAGTCGGTGCGGGTGCGCTTTCGGGGGTCTTTGCAACCGGGGATCACCCTGCGGGATGTGGTGCACGCCATTCCCTATGTGGCCCTACAGCGGGGGTTGCTCACCCTGGGCAAGGAGAACAAGAAAAACATCTTTGCCGGGCGGATTATGGAAATGGAGGGACTGCCGGATTTACAGGTGGAGCAGGCCTTTGAATTGACAGATGCGACGGCCGAGCGCTCCTGTGCCGCTTGTACGATTCAGTTGAGTGTCAAGACGGTGAGTGAATTTCTGCGCTCGAATGTGGCGCTGATCAAGCACCTGGTGGCGCGGGGGTATCAAGACAGCCGCACCCTCTTGCGTCGGATGGAAAAGATGCAGGCCTGGCTGGATAACCCCCAGTTGCTGACGGCCGACCCGGATGCGGAGTATGTGGCAACGATTGACATTGACCTGGATGACATCACGGAACCCTTGGTGGCGGCTCCCAACGACCCGGATAACATCAAACGTCTGAGCGAGTGCGCTGGAGACCGGATTGATGAGGTGTTTATCGGCTCCTGCATGACGAATATCGGCCATTACCGGGCGGCGGCCAAGGTATTAGAGGGGGCCGGGCAGGTGAAGGTGCGGCTGTGGGTGTGTCCCCCAACCCGAATGGATGAACAAGTCCTGCGAGAGGAGGGCTATTACGCCATCTTTGCGGCCGCCGGAGCACGGATGGAAATGCCGGGCTGTTCTTTGTGCATGGGTAACCAAGCGCGGGTTGCCGACGGGGCCACGGTTTTCTCCACTTCCACCCGCAATTTCGACAACCGCATGGGGAAAAACGCCCGGGTCTATCTAGGTTCGGCGGAGCTGGCGGCAGTCTGTGCCCTGCTAGGACGCATTCCCACCCTTGAGGAATACCGGACCATTGTCACCCAAAAAATTGACCCCTGGGCAGCGGATTTATATCGCTACCTGAACTTCGACCAGATATCAGCGTTTGCTAATAGTTGAGTGTGCAAGCTGGCCGCGTTCTAGATAACACCCACAGGTTAGGATGTGTTCGGCCTCCTGGCCGGAAAACCGGATAATTCACGTTTCCCCTACCGAGAGTCCTGCAAAAGCCGTGGTAGGGCAAGCTTGGGCGGTGGTTCCGAAGCAGCGGTGGCTCATCTGGTTGGTCGGGAAGTTGGCTCCACACGAAAGTTTATAGGGCTGGGTGCCTGAGGGAAGGGTACTACTATATGTCGTTGTGGCTGTCATCTTGACAGCAGGGAATTAGCCACTCTAAAATGAGGCCAGCCCTCGGCCAATTCACTTTTATGAGAATCTTTATTGTTGCTTCAGAGTTTTATCCATACCCTGGTGGTGTTGCTACCTATCTTTACAATTTCTCCAGGGCCCTAGTAAAAGCTGGACATAGTGTGGTTATCTTTGTTAGCGAGCGGACAACTCGGGATAGGTTTCTTGGCAAGGTCTACGAGGATTATCGATTGGACGATATTGAAGTAATTCGTTTGCCTGGTTGGGTTGATCCTATGTCCCGAATTGACCAAATAGCTAGGAAAGTAATCAGCTACATCAAGAAACACGGTAAACCTGATGTTATTGAATCCCAAGAGCTTCATGCCATGGCGTACTACCTACTTCAATATAAGCTACAAGGTGAACCTACCCTGCAAGGGGTGCCTATTGTTTTACACCTGCATACTGCTATGTACCAAGTTAATCTGCTGAACGGTTACCCTGAGTATAAGTTACCCAATTGGTGGGAGGGCTGTCTGGAGAAGTGGTGCATCTTGGCTGCCGACGGCATTGTTGCCCCTAGCCGATTTATCCTAGAAGAGACCCAGACGGAACTGAAAACCGCCCTAAACCAAGCAGCAGTTATACCTTACCCCTTAACCCTGGACCTCCAACAATTGATACCGATACCTACTCCTGGGGACGTTGTCTACTTTGGGCGTTATGAAGTGCGCAAGGGGGTGGTAGAACTTCTGAAAGAATGTCAAAAGCTGTGGGACGCCGGTGTAGATTTTCGCCTAACGCTGATTGGCAACAGCACCCCCTACATCCTAAAAAATTGCGACATGAAAGATTACATTACTAGGGAATACCGACGGTACATTGATGATGGGCGTTTAGTCTTGGAGCCGGTGATGGGGAAGCCTGATTTGTATCAGCGGGTTGCCCAGGCCTGGTGTGTGGTGATTCCATCGTTGTGGGAGAACTTTCCCAACGTCTGCATGGAAGCCATGTTGTTGCAGAAGGTGGTGCTGGCTAGCAGTAATGGTGGCATGAAAGAGATGATCCATTACGCCGATAAACCCGCCGGTTTTGTGTTTGATTGGCAGCAAGCTGGTGACTTTGCCGCTAAGCTCCAACACATCTTGAACCTGAGTGAAACAGAGAACCTATCTATCGGTCAGCAGGCGCGGGAAACGATTTTGCAGATGTGTGGGCCGGAGCGCATTGTTTCGTTGCGGGTGGCCCATTTTGAGCGGGTAATAGAGTCCAGTCGCGGCCAAGTACGGCGGGTTTATCCCTCGTTGAACTACAAACCCACCGGCAAGATTGACTATCCGCCCCCTGTGGAGCCGCTGGGTGTTCCTGGCCGTCTGAGTGTGTGCATTCCCTACTACAACATGGGCCGGTATATCCGGGAGACCCTAGACTCGGTATATCAGGTCAACTATAGTGATCTGGAAGTACTCATCTGGGACGATGGGAGTACGGAGCTAGAGAGTATCCATGTGCTCACACAAGTGGAGAAGGAGTACCCTGGGTTGACGGTCTATCGGTCGGCCAATCAGGGTCTAGCGGGGGCACGCAACAGTCTGGCGCAGGTGGCAACGGGTGAGTTCATTGCTTTCTTGGATGCTGATGACCGAGTTCATCCCGACTACTACTCCAAGGCTGTACAGATACTACAAAGGTATGACAATGTCGGTATTGTCAGCGCGTGGGTGCAACATTTTGGGGACTATCATGGTTGTTGGGTTACCTGGCAGACAGAGTTGCCTTACCTTCTTTGTCATAATATGATTGGTTCTGCTGTTGTGGTGAGGAGGGCGGCTTACTTGCAGGTGGGGGGTCAGAAGATGGAGATGAGTCGCCTTGGTGGCTTTGAGGATTGGGAAAGTTGCATTAATTTCAACAGGAATGGTTGGTTAGGTGTTGTGATACCTGAGTTTTACTTCCTATACAGGATTAGGGAAGGCTCGATGTATCGCTCTTTGAGTCTATCAAACCACGCCCTACTAGGACAATGGATCAGTGTATTCCACGACAGTCTCTACCAGCAATACGGCACCGAGATTTTTAACCTATGCAATCAAAATGAGATTTCACCTATTCATTGGACTAATCCCACGAAAAGTTACTATCTACCAACAGTAGGATTGATGGCTCGAAAATTTCTTAGTAAGGTTGCGAATCGCTTAGGTCTATCGCCAAAGTTAAGGTATAATTTAAAGCGACTCATATATTTACTGTCTTACTATAGGGCTAAATTACTATGAATACACACGATCCTCGGGATAGCTACATAGCTCAAGTTGTGCAAGGTCGCTCCTTTCTCGAAGTGGGTGGCTTGTGGGGAGGAGTTAACGAAAAAGTATCGGTTGCCTATAGGTTCGGCGCCAGGCGGCTGGCAATTGTAGATGTGGCTAAACCTGAAAATCAATGGTGGGAATTTTTTAGGCAGAGAATGACCCAGATGGATATTAAAAACTATGATGCTTATTATGAAGTTACTGATGAACTGATTAAGCTTAAGAAGCCTTACTTTGTAGTATCCTACGATTTCGAATTTGAAAGGTTTCCGGAGAAGGTGGACTTGGCAATTGCACACTCATTATTTACACACTTACCACCAAGACTAATTCACAAATGCCTTAAAAATTTTCTAGTTAAAGCCAAGGGCCAAACGATACTTTTTGCAACATTTTTTGAAACTAATAAAACTGTGAAGAATCCACCTAAGCCAGGCGACCACAAGAGCTTTCTCTACACTAGAGAAGAAATGGTTTATTTTGGCGAAGCTAATGGTTACTCATCACAGTATATTGGTCAGTGGGGGCATCCCCGTGGCCAGGTCATGGTGGCCTATAGCCCAAGATAATTGTGGAGGTTTAACTTTTATGAGCTTTACTATCTGGCTAACTGGCTTACCTGGCTCTGGTAAAACCACAATTGCAACCGCATTGGGAGACTTTCTTCACCAGAATGAACTAACCTATGAAATCTTAGACGGAGATATTCTTAGGAAGACCCTTTGTAGTGATTTAGGATATTCACCCGAAGATAGACAAAAAAACGCTATTCGGGTAGCCTATGTGTGCCAGATCCTGAACAAGAACAAAATCATATCAGTAGTATCTCTGATAACCCCATATAACCAGTCTAGAAAAAAGGTCAAGTCTATTGTGCCAAATTTAGTCGAGGTTTATGTTTTCTGTCCAATTGAAGTATTAATAAAACGTGATCCGAAAGGGCTCTATAAAAAGGCACTAGAAGGAGAAATTAAGGACTTCACAGGTATCTCTGCGCCCTATGAAATTCCAGAATCACCAGATGTTATAGTTCAGACTGACCGAATGTCAGTTCATGAGTGCGTGAAATACATAATAGATGCTGCTACTGACAAGGGATTTCTTGGTAAAATATTTCCTTGAGTTATATATGGACTGGTATGTGTGAGGCCACCTGCTTCATCATTGCTGGAATGCACAGGTCAGGGACATCCTATCTGGCTGCCCTGCTTCAGAGTGCGGGGGTTCACATTGGAGCTAAACTTCTTAAACCTGATCGGGGTAATCCAAGGGGCTATTTTGAGAATACAGAATTTTTGGAATTTCATATGACTATTTTGGAAAGCTTGGGTCTGAACAATGGTGGGCATATTGAACCCAGCATTCGGTTTATTCGTGTCCCTGAACAATTCGTTACTGAAGCAAGGGAGTTGATTAAAAAGAATCAAGTGGCACCATATTGGGGCTGGAAAGACCCTAGAACCACTTTATTCTTAGATTTTTGGCATAGTTTGCTACCCGATGCATTTTTTATCTTTACCTATCGCAGGCCTTGGGAAGTTGTAGATTCATTATTTCGGCGTGGTGATCATCTATTCCTGAAGAATCCAAAACTTGCACTGCAATCTTGGATGAGTTCCAATATGAGAATATTGAGCTTTTATCTGAGAAATAGTGAAAAGTGTCTTCTTTTAAATGTGGAAACTTTCTACAGAAATCCTGATTTAGTAGTTGAATATTGTAAGCAAAAGTTTAATATTCGGCTTAATCCTGTTAACAGTAATGTAAGGGATTTCCATCTTCTGAAGCGAATAGAATCAACCCACAGAATCGAACTTCTCAGAGAATTTTTTCCCGAATGCATTAGCCTGTATGAAGAGTTAAACAGACTATCTGGATTTAGTGATGATAATTTCAAAATTTACCAAGACTTCCCAAAAATCAAAACTTTAGATTGGATTCTACAAGACTGGCAGCTCACTCGTCACTTAGAAAGCCAGCTTACTCAAGCTACTCAACAATTGCAAGCAGCGAAACATGAGTTAGACATCACAAAAGCCGAGCTTGTATGGTTTAAAAAAGAGTTAGAGCGCATCCACAACAGCCGCTTCTGGAAGGTCTGGAAAGTGCTGCGGCGAGTTAAGAAGTTAGTGACTGGCCTCTTAAAGCTTAAAACTCACGACGGGCAAAAATAAGTACTGTCGCTGAGAGGAGGAAAATAGTGTATAGGATGCCGTACAAAACGCTTGACCAGAGGATGCCGGTATCGGGAAGCAAACCGTAAACGGCTGTGTTTTTCCAATCCAGACGGGAAAGGTCAGGAACAACAAGAAATAACCCCTTTAATACCTGCAAAAGTTGGGGGTTGCGAATTAAGCGCCCCAGGGTGATCACATCGGAACTGAGGTGGCCGATGAAAAAGGTGGAGACGGTCAAAAAGGTCGCAATTAAAGGACTGGTGAAAACGCTAAACAACAGGGCTGCTGCTGTCAGAAGGGCAAACTCTAGCATCATGAAACCAATGGCAATAAGGATGGCTGTAAGGGGGTAGCTGATGCGCAAGAGACTGAGATAGCCAAAATACACCACTGACATCAACAGCAATAACACAACTAGGGCACCGACTAATCCTAAATGCTTGCCCACTACCAGTTCTAGTCGGCTCATGGGCTTAGCGATCAAGATAAAAATAGTGCGCTTTTCCACTTCGCGAGCAAGAAGATTAGGAGTGGTGAAGACCACAATCACCAACCCAAAAATGAGCATGAGTGCTAGGCCAAAATCGGGAATGATTTTATTTTCAGTTGCCGCTGCCACTTCGGTAATAAGCGCTCCCCCGGCCACCAAGAAAATGGCATAAAGACCCGCTAGATACAATAAACGCTCCCGCAGTAACTCCAGAAAAGTGTGCTTGGCAATGGCCCAAATCCGTACAGCGTTCATGACCGGTTCACGAAGGGGCTAACTCCACATTCACTTCGTTGAACTGGCGAGGGGTTACAGGGACTGGCTGACGCGGCGGAATCCCAAACCAGTTAGCTAATACCGCATCAATTCGATTGAAAGAAACCTGACCCACTTCATCCAATAGCACGTGATTTTCCCCATCCTTACCAGCCAGAATGACAACCTGGGGAACACGACCGCGATAGTACGTGATGGGGTTGGTAGAGTCGGCTTGTTCAGTCGGTAATAGACTGTCTACGGTGATGGGGATAATGTCAATGGCTCGCCCGTAAAATCGCTGCACCTGTGAGACAGTACTGGCAAACATTTTGCAATCACGGCTGTCGTCCAGGTAATAAACCAGCATGGCGGGACGCTCGGGGTGGGCTAGCGCTTCCTTTAACGTCACTCGCGGCGGTACCAACGATCCATTCCCTGCATAGAGGGCAAAGATATTGCCGTCAAAACGGTCGTCCTGCAATCCCGCCCCCGCAGGCTGCACCCACCCGAACACAATCAATAGGCACACCATCAACCCATTGAGGATGAAGCGTCTCACCATCGGCAGACAAACTCGCCTCTACTGTTATACAGCAAAAAACGGCTAAAAAAACGGGCTACCCCCACAGGATAACCCGCTACCTAAACTTACCTTCAACCATGCAAATGGGCTTCCAGGAACCACAACCGCTTGTCCACCGTACGGGAAATTTCGGTGAACAAATCAGCCGTGTCGGCATCACCTAAATCCGCCGTCTGGTCAATCGCCTGCCGCACGAATTTGCCGTACTGGGCGTAGCGGTCGGCCAGCGCCACCAGGTGGTCTTTGCCATTTACCGCATCGGCCGGATACTCGGGCAACTGGGACGCCTGGGCCACCATGCGCACGGTTCCTTGGGCCACCCCCGCCAAAGCCGTCACCCGCTCTGCCAAGTCATCCACGTACTCCAGGAGCTCGCCGGCCATTTCGTCAAATAGTTCGTGCAGGGCGTAAAAGTCCGAACCCTTGACGTTCCAGTGGGCCTGCTTGGTCTGGGTGTACAAATCTAGGGTGTTGGCCAGGGCTTGGTTCAATATGGCAATCACCTGACTGCGGACTTCGGCACTCAAATCCAAACGGGTTGGATATAAGGTTGATTTGACTTGCGTAGGCATTGTCTATCCTCCTAAAACAACTGGCTTGTCTTTTTTAGCGGGACCGGCCTGCTTTGATCGTATCAAGCCAGATGCAGCCGCAGGACCTCTGGCGTCGCCCGCCGCACCCGACACCGGATGGTCCGACAACCAAGCCGCTGCATGGCCTCGTACCGATGACAACCGGAAAACCCATAGTACCGCCCGTTGACCTCGAGTACCTCAATCGGCTCCTGCTGCCCGATCTCGGCAATCGACGCCATCAGCTGCTTGACTTTCTCTGGGTCCGTCTGCCGCGGTAAGGGCCGCCGAATCTGCTCCAAGGGCAACTCTAGAATCCGCATCCCCCACCTCCCTATCCAACTCTATCTAAATCATACTCATAACGATTATGAGTTGGCAAGGGGGAAGTGGTTTACTTACCGGTGGTGGTCAGGAGGAGCATGTGCCGGAGGGTTTGCTGGTGGGACAGGCCGCGGGTGCGCAGGGCGTAGTACAAAGTCAGGTTACGCAGGAAGTCTTGCTTGCCTTCGCCGCTGGCCACCAGGTTCATGCCGTCGAGAATCTGCATCAGGTTGGCCTCCAGTTTCTGTTCCTGGAGTTTCTTCCAGATGGCTATGGCAGCGTAGCCCATCTCCTCTCGGGTCTGGCGGTAGTTGAGGGAGAGTTCATCGAGGATGGTACGAAAGCGGGAAATTGCATTGGCGGAGGCAACGGGGTTGGCGGTGGTTTGGTTGCTCCCTAGAAGTGCCAATTGATATTCAATGGAATGTTCAACTTGGGCATGACCAACAGCCGCCAGTAGGATAGCGCCGAGCAAACCCCCTAATACCCAACCGCCTCGCCGTAGCGCATTCATGATTGACAACCCCCCACAACCGATTTTAGTCCCAGCATAGCAAGAGACCTGGGGGGTGTACAGTCAGCTAGGTTGATAGCCCTTTGGATCGATGGCCTCGCATCGGTTTATAACCACTTATAACCACAGACCATCGTGGAGACGACCTGCCGTAATAAATCGAATCGGGGCTGTATTACGACTCGTCCTGGGTGTTAATAAATCCCCACAGAGGTCCGGCTTTGGAGGGTCGGGGATGGCCGTCGGTGCCACCTCCCCTAGGTACAAAAACTGGGGGGCCATCACTTCGGTGGGTTTGGGGGTGCTACCTGCCGACATCCCACCAGCCCTGGGACTAACACGGCGGCCAGCAGGGAGCGATGGGGTTGCCCAAGCATTAGGGAGTCATGGGTTGAGTTTGCTGGAGGACCCAACGGAGATAGGACTCCGACCCGGCCACCACCGGCAACGCTAAAATCTCCGGCACATCATAGCTGTGCAATTGCCGCACCTTGGCTTCCACTTGGGGATAACGACTTTTGACCGTTTTAATCACCAATTGAAATTCCACCTGGTTTTCCCATTGGCCCTCCCACTGATACACCGACTCAATGGGTAGGATGCCTACACAGGCCGCCAGTTTCTCTTCCACCAGAACACGGGCTACGTGGTCCGCCTCGCTGCGCTCCCCCACGGTCACCAGGACGATCAACCCTTCCGTCATGGGGTTAGCCTAAGCTCCGGCGGATGTGTTCAAAAATCCGTTGTTTACGGGCGTCCCGGTCGCTCACCGTGCGCTGGAAATTAATGTCGGTCGTTCGCCGGACATGGTCCATAATCCGCCGTTGCCGGGAATCAAAATCGGCCATACCCCCATCCCTGAAAGCCACCAGGTCCTATCATAGCCGATTCAGGCCGGAAAGATACGCAGCCGCCGGTTGGGTTCCTCACCAAAGCTCACGGACCGCAGCCGGTAGTGCTCCACTAGCTCGTGCTGCATCTTGCGGATTTCCGGAGGACGCGGCAAGAGTTCCACCGGTTGCCCCGTGGGAATGACAATCTGCTCCACCGCCAGGCGGGCTTCCTCCAGGGCCTCCACCTCGTCCTCATCGCGCCCTTGGGTCAACAACGGCCAGTCTTCGCCCGGTTCACCTTCATCCAGACGCAACAACCGCCGCAACGCCCGAGTGATGTGGGGAATGGTATTGCCCTTGACGGTGTAGACCGGCAGTTGACGGGATTTGGCCATCTGACGCACCTTGGGGTTCTGGCGGGCCTGGGCGCGGGGAACCAGCATCACATCCGCTTGGTTGATGTCCCGCACTACTACCACCGGCAAATCCAGGGCAGTAATCACCTGGTGTAACAACTCTAAACTCACTCCATAGGGATACACATGCACCGGTTCCTCCCCCTCTGCGGTCCCGTCCATCCCCAGGGACAGAGTTTCTTCGGCCTGCTCCAGCCAGTTCGCCGGTTCCTCAGCAGCTTCGGTCGTTTCCGGCAAGGCCAAAATCCGTCCCGCCCGTCGCCAGCGCCGTAGGGGTGTGGCCGGTTCCGGGCTGGGCAGTTCGTGGGTGGTCACCACCTGGCCCCCTTCCCCTAACGTGCGAATCTGCACCGGCACCTTCCGCCCCCGCAGCAGGTTGTCCACGGTTTCGGCTACCCGCTCGTGGATCACCCAGCGGTAGCGGTCCTGCATTTCCACCGCAATCGTAAACGTGGGCGGCGCTTTGCGCTCTAAAACCGTTTTTTGCGTCCCCCGTCGCCGGGCTTCCTCGTCCCCCAAGGTCACCGCCTGGATGCCGCCAATCAAATCCGCTAGGGTGGGGTTTTTCATCAAGTTTTCCAGTTGATTGCCGTGGGCCGTGCCAATCAGTTGCACCCCCCGCTCGGCAATGGTACGGGCCGCCAGCGCCTCCAACTCTGTACCGATTTCGTCAATAATGATGGCCTCGGGCATGTGGTTTTCCACGGCTTCAATCATCACCTGGTGTTGCAGCTCTGGCCGGGCCACTTGCATCCGTCGCGCCCGCCCAATGGCCGGATGAGGAATGTCCCCGTCACCGGCAATTTCATTGGAGGTATCAATGATCACCACCCGTTTGCCTAGGTCATCCGCTAACACCCGGGCAATCTCCCGCAGAGCCGTGGTTTTGCCAACGCCAGGCCGCCCCAGCAGCAGGATAGACTGGCCGGTTTCCACCAGGTCCCGAATCATACTCACCGTGCCGAAGACCGCCCGGCCCACCCGACAGGTCAGGCCAATGATTTTTCCCTGGCGGTTGCGGATGCCGCTAATCCGGTGCAAGGTTCGTTCAATACCGGCCCGGTTGTCCCCGCTGAATTCCCCCACCCGCTCAATGGTATAGTCCAAATCTGCCCGGGTGACCGGTTCTTCGCCCAAATACTCGCTATGGTTGGGAAAGCGGGCTTCGGGACGTCGCCCCAAATCCAAAATAATTTCGATAACTTCTGAACGCTGGGGGTGTTGGTCAAGGGACTGACGGATAGGGGGCGGCAAAATGGCCAGGAGGGCGTCGAGGTCGTCGGTCACGGAAAGATTCTGAGGGTAAGCCATGTCCAGGCACCCAGGGACAAGCCACTCGGTCACACTTACAGATCTAGCACGGAGACACCCTGTTCGACTAGTGTTGATCGGCGCGCCTGACATTACACTAGAGGGTGGTAAAGGTGAGGATCAGGGGTATGGCGGGTAAGTCTGTGGTAGTGGCACCGTCTATTTTGTCGGCAGATTTCAGTCGTTTGGGTGAAGAGGTGCGGGCGGTGGATGCGGCCGGAGCGGACTGGATTCACGTGGATGTCATGGATGGCCGGTTTGTGCCCAATATCACCATCGGCCCGCTGGTGGTGGAGGCCCTGCGCCCGGTGACGACTAAACCCTTAGATGTGCATCTGATGATCGTGGAACCGGAACGGTATGTGGCCGATTTCGCCAAGGCGGGCGCCGATATTATTTCGGTCCATGCGGAAAGCAGCTCGACCATTCACCTGCACCGTACCCTGAATCAAATCAAAGAGTTAGGTAAACAAGCCGGCGTGGTCCTCAATCCCGCCAGCCCCCTGGAGTTGATTACCTACGTGCTGGACATGGTGGACTTGGTGCTGATTATGAGCGTCAATCCGGGCTTTGGGGGTCAGAGTTTCATTCCCCAGGTGGTGCCGAAAATCCGCCAACTGCGCCAGATGTGCGATGAACGCGGGCTGGACCCCTGGATTGAAGTGGATGGGGGTCTCAAGGCGAGTAATACCTGGCAGGTGCTGGAGGCGGGCGCTAATGCCATCGTGGCCGGTTCGGCAGTCTTCAAAGCACCCGACTACCGCGCGGCCATTGAGGGGATTCGCCATTCCCGCCGGCCAGAGTTAGTCACCGCTTGAATGGGTTTCCCTTGAATAACCGCAGCGCCTGGGGTATGGTGTTCCTAGGGAACCCAACCCGGTCTGTGTATGGGGTGGTGGCGAGGAGTGATCAGCCTGCTGGTCGCGGCAGGGGTGTGGGGCTGGTGCCGGGCGGGACAACCCCAGCGGGTGGTCGTCGGGGGGTGGCATCAGGCGGCTTTTCCGGTTGAGCAGTTTGTGGGCTATACATCGCCCTTTGGCCCCCGGGGGGAGGAGTTCCACTACGGACTGGATATAGCGGCGCCGGAGGGGAGTTATGTCCGTAGTTGGTGGGCAGGGCAGGTGGTGCAAGTGAGCCAGGATGGCCTGTGCGGCACGACGGTTATCATTGCGTCCGGGCGCTGGCGGCACATTTACTGTCATTTGCGGGGCCAACCCCGTACCTACCGTGGCCGGAATTATCTGGATGACCCGGGCAGTGGTCTGGTGATTCGGGAAGGCCAATGGGTGGCCACTGGCTCCCGGATTGGGCGGGTGGGCATGACTGGCCGCACTACTGGACCCCATTTGCACTGGGGATTGCAGTACGACGGTCGGTGGATTGACCCGGCGCTCGTCCTGCGGGCCATGCTGTCTGACCAACGACGGGCACAACGCTGATTCGGCCCCACCATCTGGCCCCCCAGGTCCCTAAAAGGGGTAAGATGACGGTGGCCGAGCAAATTCATCGCTCCTGTACCGGTTGCCTGGGGAGTGTAGGTATGGGACGGCTAAGGGGCTGGTGGATCGCTTTGGTATTGCTGGTGGCCTGCGGACGGTCGGTGGATTTACAGACCTTACAGACGACGGGGCGCTGTCTCAACTGTCAACTGCGGGGCGCTCCCCTGGCAGGACAGATGCTCAAGGGGGTGATTCTCACAGGGAGCAATCTGGCGGGCGCGGACCTGCAACAGGCGGTGCTGACGGAGGCCGACCTGCGGCGGGTGAACCTCCGGGGGGCGGACTTGCGGGGGGCAAATTTGGAGGGCGCTAACCTGGGAGAGGCGGATTTGATGGGGGCGAATCTGCAGGGGGCGAATCTACGGCAGGCCAATTTGTTCCGGGCGCACCTGCGGCAGGCCAATCTCCAGGGGGCGGACCTGCGCCAGGCGGTGTTGTTCGGGGCCGATTTGCGGGAAACCCAATTGACCCAGGCGGACCTGGTGGGGGCCAATTATAGCGACGCGACCCAGTTTCCCCCCGGCTTTGACCCAGTCGGTCAACTGATGGAGCGGGTGAAGTAGCTTGCCGAGCTGCCGGCCCATTGGGCATCATGGTAGGTAATTGACAAAAGTGCCAAGATAAGCAGGGATAACAAACGCCGATGACCCAAGGGGTGGAACTCACGGAACGGCAACGGCAGGTGTTGCAGGCAACGGTGGAACACTATGTGGCCACGGGCGAACCGGTGGGTTCCCGCACCTTGATGACGCACTATGGGATTCCGGCCAGCCCGGCAACCATCCGCCAAGCCATGGGACGGCTGGAACAGGCGGGTTTGCTTTACCAACCCCACACCTCGGCCGGTCGGATTCCGTCGGATTTGGGCTACCGGCAGTATGTGAACTGGTTGCTCCACAGGGATACCCTACCAGTGGCGTCCCTGGGGTCTTATCTGCCCTCGCCGGAGGCAGTTGACCACTGGGAAGGGGTATTGCGCCAGGCGGCCCAGTTGTTGGCCCAGTTGAGCGGTTCGATTATCCTGGTGACCCGGCCCCAACCCCGCAGCGCCCGCTTGAAGTATCTCCGGTTAGTGGCGCTAGGGGAACGGGTGGCCCTGATGGTGGTCCTGGAGGGGGAACGGGTGGAGTCAACCCTGCTGGATTGGACGCCCCCGACGTGGGTGGAGGTAGATTCGGCCTTGGATATGGTGGGGCAGTTTCTGAACCATCACCTGCAGGGGCTGACCCTGGCGGAAATTGTGACGCTAGACTGGGGCAAGCTGGAGCGGGAATTTGCGGCCTATGGGGATTGGCTCCGGACGCTGGTGCCCCCCTTGACCCAGCAATTGCGCGCCTGGGGACGGCCCACCTCCACGGCACCTTTATTGATCAGCGGGGTGGCGGAGGCCCTGCGGCGTCAACCAGAATTTCAACAGGCCAGCCAAGTGCAACCGGTGGTGGAAACCCTGGAAAGGGACCAGGAACGGCTGGGGGCTTTGCTCTGGGACGAACAATCGCCGGTGCAGGTCATTATCGGCCAAGAAAACCCCCTGGAATCCATGCGCCTGTGTAGCCTGGTGTCCACCATGTATCGGCAAGAGGGGGTGCCGGTGGGGTCGGTGGCGATCCTGGGGCCAAAACGGATGCCCTATGGCCGGATGATTGGCCTGGTTCAGGCGGCAGCTGCCTATGTTTCCCAGGTTCTGGAGAGCAATTGACCATGCAACGGGGCCGCCTGACCGCTCTCGTTACGGGGGTGATCGCCATTTTGCTGGGGGTGCTGTACCTGGCGGTGGCCTGGCTGTTGGATAGCCGCGGTCCCCTACAACCGCTGCCTACGGACGAATTGGGGAGCCTGTTGCATCTCTACTTCTGATACAGTGAAGGAGGGAACGGCCAGGGTGGATTGCCATGACCCCAGCAGAAATCCAAACCTTTCTCGAAGAGGTGCTGCAGGACCCGGCGCGGCAAGAACGCTTGCGGGGGTTGACTGACCCGGAGGCCCTGGCGCAGGTGATCGCGGAATTAGCTAGGGAGGCAGGCTTCCAGGTGACACTAGCGGAGGTACAAGCGGCTTTGGGGACCGAGACCCCGCCCCCCGACCGCTCCCAAATGACCATCGCCGAGCTGATGCAGGAATGCCGCACCGAGCAGACCATGACCCTGTGGACGGAAGAGATAGACGGACGGGTGACCGGCCTGGTTTTCGCCGCCGCCAATCCCCATCCCCTACTGGTGCGCCTCTTCCGCCTGCTGGTGCCTAATTAACCCCGAATTGTTGGAGGATCTGCCACACCAGGTAGGAGTTTTTGAACAACTGCGTCCAGAAGGCCCCAAACAACACGGCGGCCAGTAGGACACCGTTGAGGAACCGGCCTACCTCCGGGTTGTAGCCCAAAACATTGTCCTCGCGGCTGGCGGTGAAAAACAAGGACCAGGCTTGGGTGGCCGTGATCCGCTCGAAGTTGTTGAACCCAGGCCGAAACACCACTGGCCCCAACAACGCCGGATTCCGAAACTCTAAATCGGTACGCATAACACCGCCTCCTCGGACGAACCGTCACTTTGTAAATAAATGTAACAAGTTCTTTACAAATTGTCAAGGTAGGGGTCAAGTCAGGGTGAGGATGGGTTGGTCTTGGCAGAGGAGGTGGCCGGTGTGCAGGTCGCGGGCGGTAAGGCAGAGTTGGCGGTTGTCGTTAACCCGAAAAGCCAGGTGCAGGCGGTCTTCCCCGGGTTGACCAGGGGGGTCCAGGGGTAGGTGCAGGGCCTCATGGAGGATTTGCACGGTGGGGTCCTGGGCGGCACCACGAAGGACGAGACGGCCATTTTCCCAGTACACGGCACCTTGGCCAGTGGGATGGCTCAGTTCCCCTAAAACCAGTTCCACGGCGGGTTGGTCGGGTTGGGAAGCGCCCAGCACCAATTCCACGGGTTCAGGGCTGGGGTACGGATGACCGGCGGGAATCAGTTCGTGCCAGTGGTGGCCCTTGCGGCGTTTGTCCCAGTAGCGTAACCCGTAGCTGTGGTAGAGGAAATCCCGGATGGGGGCGCTTAGGTTCAATCCCAAGGCCCCGTAGGCCACTACCGCCAGGGAGCGTTGATGGTGGATCTTGGCAGGCGGGAAATAGGTTTGTAACCACTGGCGCACCGCCGGCATTTGGCTCATGCCCCCCACCAGCAGTACGGCGTCCACATCCCGTGGTCGGTAGCCCTGCACCCGCGCCTGTGCCCACAGGTATTCCATGACTGCTGTCAACTGCTCAAAAAACTGGTGTTGCCGCAGGATGTGGTCGAGTTCGGTGCGCTCCAGCAACCAGGACTGGGTGGCGCCGGTGCGGTGGTCAAAGTAAATCTGGTGGCTGCTGGGCTGGTCGGACAGTTGAATCTTTAGGCGCTCGGCAATCGCCAGGGTCAAGGGGATGTCATCGCCGGCTGTCAACCCCTGCCTGCGCACCAGGTAGTCAAAAATCCAGCGGTCAATATCGGCGCCCCCCAGGTTCACACCGGCCTTGGCTATCACCTGGGCTTGGCTGCTCCGCTGGCGGTGGTCAAACTCCCGGTCGCCCCAACGGATAATCCAACCCAAGTGGGTGCGCGTTCCCGGTCGTTGCAGTTGCACCAAGGCCAAGTCCAAGGTGCCGCCCCCCCCATCCACCACCAGCACCAGGTCGCTGTCGGCTACTCCGTACCCTAGGGCCGCCGCCGTGGGTTCATCCAGCAAGCGCATCTGGGGGACTTGCCAGGTCCGGGCGAGGGCCGTCAACCATTGGCGGTAGGGTTCAAAGGCATCCACTGGCGCGGTCAGCACCAGGGCATTGAGGGAGTAGTTCTGCTGCTGTAGGCCCTGCAGGAGGCGTTGGAGAAACCCGGCCCCGACTCCTTTGGCGTCCTCATCCCCCTGTAAAATGGCCCGTTTGAAGTGGTGGTACACCGGCGCCTGGGGGAATCGTTGCAGGTACTGGCGCACCTGGTGGCCGTACAACACTGTGGGGGGGTCCCCCGGCACCTCACACACCAGGGTCGGGATCAGGCCGTCGGGTTGGGAGAGGCCCGGTAACGTCAGCATTTCCGGTTGACCCGTCACCGGCGACCGGCGGGCTATGACCGTATTGCTGCTGCCAAAATCGAGGGCGTAGTCCATCCCTGTCGTCAACCCACCGGTTTTCTATGATAGGGGCTGGTCCAGGGGCAGAGCCGTCAGGGCACACCAGCACAGGGCCTCAACCCATTCCACCACGGCGCCGTAGGTATCCCCGGTGTGGCCCCCCAGTTGGCGATACAGGACAAAGCCGACCCCCAGTGCCAAACCGCACCCCCATCCGGTCAAGGCCAAGGGCCAGAGCCAGCCATGACCCACACAGCCCCACAGCCCGGCCCAGAGCAGCAAAGCCGCCAATCCCGGCAACCAGGGGCGGGCCCCACCCGTTGGTTGGGGGATGGCTCCTTTCCCCTCCCGCCGCAGGTAGGGATAAAAGCTCATGGCCGCCACCTGCCCCCAGCGACTCCAGCCCATCACCCCCGTTAACAACCAGAAGCGGGCCACCGGCAAATGCCCCAGGGCCAGGATTTTCAACATCAGCACCAGGCAACCGGCCATCACCCCATAGGCCCCCGTGTGACTCTCCCGCATCACCTCTAAACGCCGTTGTGGGTCGGTCACCCCTAGCCCGTCCGCCGTGTCGATGACCCCATCCAGATGCAGGCCGCCGGTCAAGCCCACCTGGGCCGCCACCAACAACCCACTGCGAGGTAGGAGGGGCATGGCGGAGAGCAACCCATCAATACCGGCCAGGACAGCCCCTAGCCCCAACCCCACCACGGGTGCCCACACCGCTACCCCCTGCACTTCCGCTCCCCTGGGGGTTGGCAAGATGGTGTAGAAGGCCACTGCCCCCCAAAATCGCCGCCACAGACGACCCACTGCGGTACAATAGCCAGATGACTTTCCCACCCTAACAGGTCGAAGCGATGATTGAACCGTTGGTGTTGAGTATTGTTCTAGGGCTGGTGCCGGTGACCATTGCCGGTCTGCTGGTGGCGGCCTACATCCAGTACAAGCGGGATTAACTAACTCGCCAGGCGGTAGAAACTCAACACCGTATCGCCGTAGGTCCGCTGCTGGACGCGCACCAGGTGTTGCACATGGTCGGGCAGGGGCACATGCCGGTGGTGTTCAACCGCCAACTCCCCATCGGACGCCAGTAATCGGTGGGTCAGGATGGCCTCGAGCACCGGTCCATATAACCCACTGGCGTAGGGGGGGTCAAAGTAGATCAGGTCAAAGGCGGTCTGGAGATGGCGCAGGCAACCCGGTAAATGGCCCTGCATGACGATAAAGTCTTCCTGGTTGGCCTGGGGGGCAAGCGCGCGAATCGCTCTGGCGGAACTATCAACGGCGACCACCAAACGGGCACCGGCCTGGCGGGCTGCAAGGGCAATGGCCCCCGTCCCAGTACACAAATCCAGAAAAGTGGCCCCCGGGAGTTGGGCGCGCCAGATGTTCACCAGTGCTGCCCGTACCTTAGCGGTCGTGGGGCGAATGGGCATCCCCATCTAATCCCGTTGCCACAGGCGGCTCAAGGGCACATAGACCAGGGGCGCCCAGAGGCTACTCAAAATCGCCGAAGCCAAGGCCAACCGCTGATGGTCTAGCCAAATCTGCCCCAAGGGACGCTGGCCCACCACCATCCACTGCACCGCCATCACCGTTTCCGCAATCGGGGCCATGGTAAACACGATCAACGCCACCGAAATAAAGTCCTCCTGGATCAAGCGGTCTTTCTGCAACAGGGCCGTCAAAAAACCCACCACCCCCAAACTCAACCCGTGGGAGGGCCACCACCCTACGCCGGGATTCACCAGCCCATCCTGCATCACCCCCAACGTAACGCCGGCCACCAACCCCTGCCACGGGGTGCGCTTGACACTCCAGGCCACCACCCAAATCAAGGGCCAATCGGGGGCAATCCCCGCCAATTCCATCCCCGGCCAGCGCAACGGCAACAACGCCAAGGCCACCACCGCCGACACCACCGTAGTCGCCACCACCCGGCCGTTAGGGATCCATGAGTTCAGCCGACTTCTGACCATAGGAATGCAACAGGACCCACTCCAGCCGTTCGATGGGGGCATTCAATTGCACCGTTGCCCGGGGCGCCGGCATGGCTCGCCAGTCAATGCTCTCCACCTTGCCCACCGGAATCCCCGGCGGAAAGATGGTGCTAAAGGGGGACGTGACCAGGGCATCCCCCGGCTTGACATCCGGATTCTTATCGAAAAACTCCACCACCAACTGCTCCGTACCCTGTCCCACCAATACCCCCATTGCCCGGGACCGGCTGACCATTACCCCCACCTTGCTACTGGGGTCCGTCACCAATAACACCCGGCTGGTGGAAGGGGTCACATCCAAAACCCGACCGACTAGACCCCCTGGCGCCAACACCACCGTCCCCACCGTGATCCCCCTGTTGCTCCCCTCGCCCACCCACAGTTGCTGCCACCAGTGCCCAGGGCTGCGCCCCACCACCGCCGCCGCCACCGTCGCCAGGGGCATTTGCTGCCGATAAACCAGCAACTGCTGCAACTGCCGGTTTTGGGTTTGCAACTCCTGCACCCGCATCTCCAGCTCCAGCACCCGCGCATCCGTCAAATGGGTATCTGGGACCTGTCGCCCCCACAGCCCGCGATACAGCTCCCGGATCAACCACGCCTGGGTTGTCTGTAGGTAAATTCCTGTAGCGACCACCCCCACCCCCGCCATCAACTGTAGGGCATAACGCTGCCACCAACGCTGGAGGAACGCGAACCGGTTCATGGTTGTCCGCCGCAAACTGCCCCTATCCTACACCGACCTCGGCCTAACCGGAACGACTGCTAAACACCCGCTCTAGGCCCCGGGAACTTTCTAGGACCTTACCCGTTCCCAGCACCACACAATTGAGCGGCTCCGGCGCCACGTGCACCACGATGCCCGTCTCATGGCTAATCAGGGTATCCAAACCCCGCAGCAGCGCCCCACCCCCGGCCAGCATAATCCCCCGGTCCACAATGTCAGCAGCCAACTCCGGCGGCGTCCGTTCCAGGGTGCGCTTGACCGCATCCACGATTACCGCCAGGGGTTCCGCCATACTCTCGCGCACCTCCGCCGCCTTAATCGTCACCGTCCGGGGCAATCCCGACAACAGGTGCAACCCCCGTACCTCCACCACCTGGTCATCGTTGCCCACAGGATAAGCGGAACCCGCATCAATCTTGATGTCCTCGGCAGTGCGCTCCCCGATCACCAGGTTATGCACCTTCTTCATGTAGTTCATAATGGCTTCGCTGAGTTCATCGCCGGCCACCCGCACCGATTCGCTCAGCACCACCCCCTGCAAACTCAGCACCGCCACCTCCGTCGTGCCGCCGCCGATGTCCACGATCATGTTGCCAATCGGTTGATCCACCGGCAGGCCAGCCCCAATCGCTGCCGCCACCGGCTCATCAATCAAATCCACCTTGCGCGCCCCCGCCCGCATCGCCGCATCGATCACCGCCCGACGTTCTACCCCCGTCACACCGCTGGGAATGCCAATCACAATGCGCGGCTGGGCCAGGGAACGTCCCCCATGCACTCGGCGGATGAAATGCTTGAGCATCAATTCCGCGGTATCGAAGTCGGCGATCACCCCATCCCGCAAAGGCCGGACCGCCACCACATTACCTGGCGTGCGCCCCAGCATCCGTTTGGCATCCTCCCCTACCGCCAGGGGAATTTTCTGCTCCTGGTCAATGGCGACTACCGACGGCTCCTGCAAAACCACGCCCCGCCCAGCGACGTAAACCAACGTGTTGGCCGTCCCCAGGTCAATGCCCATGTCCCGCGAAAAGCGACTGAACAAACCCACGACTGGCGTCCCCCGGTTCTGCCTACGTCACAGCGCATTTTAACAGAATTTGGGGCTGGGCTTGTGGGGGTCACCTTTGCTGCCAAAATGGAAGTGAACTTCCCTGGTCTGACCCGGCCATGTCCGCCCCACCGATTCCAGAGCTGCTCAACGCCACCCTGTTGTTCCACAACCTGCCTCCCAAACTGGTACAACGGGCCAGTCAACGGCTGGTGGTCCGGCACCACAACCCCGGTGTGACCCTGTTGCTCGAGCAGGACTGGGGCGATGCGGTGTATTTGCTCATCCAGGGCTGGGTGAAAATTCAGACCCGCAGCCGGGAAGGGCGGACCATCATTCTCAACATCCTGGGGCCAGGGAACCTCTTTGGGGAAATGGCCAGCCTAGAGTCCTCGCCCCGTTCCAGCGATGTGGTGACCCTCACTCCCGTGACGGTGGGCATTATCCCGGCGGAGGACTTTGGGGAATTACTCAACCGGGAACCCCAAGTGGGCTTTCGCCTGGCCCAGTTGCTGGTCAAGCGCATCCAACAACTCAACCGCCGGTTACAGGTGAGAGAATCCAATAGCAGCGTTCGGTTAGCGGATGTGTTGTTATTTTTGGCGGAAGGACAAGGGCAGGTGCAGACAGGGGGTGTAGTGATTCCCCAGTTGCCCCATCGGGAACTCGGCAGTCTCTGCGGCCTCAGTCGGGAAACCGTCACCCGCGTGCTGAAAAAACTGGAGCAGGAGGGATTGATTCTGCGGGCTGATCCTGACCATTTTCGGATCCCTGACCGGCGGCAACTGGAGGCGTTGGTGGACGGCTGTCGCTAAAATGCCAGTACAGACCACGCGCATCAACCATGCCCAAGATTGTCAGCCGCCGGTGCCTCGGCAAAAGACCTGTCTATGATATCGGCGTGGCCCGGGACCATCATTTCCTGCTGGCCAGTGGGTTGATCGCCTCCAACTGCTTCAACAAATCCCACTCCACCGCCTACGCCTACATCACCTACCAGACCGCCTACTTGAAGGCCAACTACCCGGTGGAGTACATGGCGGCCCTACTGTCTTCCCAAATCGGCAACCAGGACAAAATCCAGCGCTACATTGCCACCTGTCAAAGCATGGGGATCCAGGTCGACCCCCCCGACATCAACCGTTCTGACATGCACTTTACCCCCCTCAAGGACAGCCGCAAAATCCTGTTTGGTCTCTCGGCGGTGCGCCATGTGGGGCAGGGAGTCGTAGAACACATTCTCCAGGTGCGCCGGGCTGGACCCTTTCAATCCCTGGCGGACCTGTGCGACCGGGTGGATACCAGCCTAGTGAACCGACGGGCTTTGGAAGCCTTGATCCAGGCGGGCGCCCTGGACAGTTTGCATCCCAACCGGCGGCAAATGCTGGCGGATCTGGAACTGTTATGGGATTGGGCCAACAGCCGCGCCAAGGACCGGGAAGTGGGACAAGCGGATTTGTTTAGTCTCCTGGGCGATGGACTAGCCCCCACCCCCCTGACAACCGCCCCCCAAGCCCCCCCTATTCCCGATTTCTCCCCCCAGGAAAAGCTCCAGTTGGAGAAAGAATTGCTGGGGTTTTACATCTCCGACCATCCCCTCAAATCCCTGAGTCAACGGGCGCAAGTGCTAGCCCCGATCCGTTTAGGTCAGTTGGAACAGGTGCCGACCAATCGCCTGGTGACAGCCCTGGCCCTGGTGACCCACCTCAAACCCATTACCACCAAAAGGGGGGAACGGATGGCGGTGGTCACCCTGGAAGACCTCAGCGGTAGTTGTGAAGCCGTGGTCTTTCCCAACGTTTTTGTCCAGATTGGCGCCCACCTGACCCCGGATCAACCCTTGGTCGTCTGGGGGCGATTAGACGAACGGGATGAGCAGATGCAGTTGATTATCGAGGACGCCCAACCGGCCCACACCGTCCAAATCCTGGAAGTAACCCTGACCCTCGACCAGGCTAGGGATGTGCAGGTTCAAGCGCAACTGCGGGACATCCTCAAGCCCTGGTGCAGGGAAACGGCCCGGATCCCCGTAATTGCCACCCTTGGTCATCCCCTGCAGCCGGTACACGTGCGGTTTGGCCCCCAATTTCGCGTCCAGGATGGACCGGCCACCGCCGATGCCCTTACCCAAGCCGGCTTTCCCGCCCGTTGTCAATCCCTGGTGAGTGGTTAGGCCAAAGCCAGCGGGCCGCCAGATGAATCCCTATCGTCACCCCCAAGAGGACCAGCGCTGCATACATCAAAGCCGCCACCTGCATTCCCTGGGCTTCGGCAAATTGATTGGCCAGCAGGCTGGGCAGGGTACTCCCCGGTTGCCACAGGGAACGGGGCCAGCGATGGGCATTGCCGATCAGCATGGCAACGGCCATGGTTTCCCCTAACGCCCGCGCCAAGGCCAGTAAAATCCCCCCACCAATGCCCAGTCGGGCCGCCGGCAACACAATCCCCAACAGGATGTCCCAGCGGGTTGCCCCCAGGGCCGCCGCCGCCCAGCGATAGGTCTGGGGAACCTGCTGTAAACTACTGCGGGCGACCGCCGCCACCGTCGGCACCACCATAATGGCGAGCACCAAACTGGCGACCCCCACCGACGGGCCAATGGTTTCACCGCCAAACCACTGGGGTTGCCACTTTTGCCAAGCCCGCAACGCCGGCATCAGCACAAAAATTCCCCACAGCCCATACACCACACTGGGAATGGCCGCCAGGACCTCCACCAGCGCCGCTCCCCACCTTTGCCAGCCCGGCCGTAACCAGGGCCACGGTTCCGCCAGGCCAATCGCCACCCCTAACCCCAGGGGAACAGCCAACCCCAGCGCCAGCCCCGTGGTCACCAGGGTCCCCCACAGGGGCGGTCCAATGCCGTATTCCCCCTGCACCGGGTCCCAAACTGCCCCCACCAGAAAGGCCCCCCCGAAGGCCTGGATCGCCGGTAACGCCTGGACCAGTATCGCGGCAGCCATAACCAACCACACCCCCCCGGCCCCTAGGGCGCAAACCGCCGCCAGCAGCACCAAACCCCAGTCACCCAGCCGTTCAGGCATCGGGAGGGGAAACCGCCACCTGCACCGCCAGGATCAACAACCCCACCGTAAAAACACCGAACACCACCACCGCCAATGTTCCCCCACCCACCAGCACCGTCCGCACCACACTGGCCAGGCGCAGCACTAGGGGATTCTGGCTGGGCACGGGATGGGCCGTCAAAGCAAGGACGATAGCCCGGGTCAGCCCCCAGATGGCCAGTCCCAGCCCACCACTGATGGCCGCCCCTGCTAGGCAACGCCCTGGCGTCAAGGGAGGTTGGGTTTCCGTCATAGGGCCAGTTCCTCCTGGAAATAAATCGCGCAAATATCTGCCGGCAGATGGGTCATGAGGGCATCCTGGCCGCGGGAGACCAAAGCCGCCACCTGATCCGGCGCCAAGTCTAACTCCCGACCAATCTGTTCATCCGACCAGCACCCCACCGTTTTGAGGACCATCACCGTGCGCAGGGGCGTGGCCAACTGGTCCAGGGCCTCCTGCAAATAGCACCATAAAGGCGGCGGGGCGGTCAGCAACTGGTAGCGAATCTGCTCGGGCGGCGGTATGTCCACCTGGCTTAACCAATCCCCCGTTCGGTCCACCAGCCAACTCTGTAAGCTAGTTAAATCCGCTGGTGGCGAAAACTCCCGCAATTGTTGGTACAGGTAGCGCCAGGTGGTGGCAAATAGATAATCCGCCTGGACCTGCGTTGGAGCAGCATGGCGCACCAGGCTGTAGATCAACAGGGCATACCGGCAAAATAAGGCCACAAACGCTCGTCCTTGGGTCGGTTCCCCCTGCAACTGCTGCAACAACTCCCGGTCGCTGTGTCCCTGCAACGCCTGGATCAACGGGTGCTGGCATTCACCGAAATCCGGCATTTGCATCCTGTCCACTCCATACGCCCTGGCGCTATGTTATATTACAGGTCTATCGCCAATCCACTCCAGGAGAGGTGGCTGAGTGGTCGAAAGCGGCAGATTGCTAATCTGTTGTACGGCAGGTAACTCCGTACCGCGGGTTCGAATCCCGCCCTCTCCGTTGCCTGGGAGGTATTGATTATGGTATGGCGCCATTCGACCACGGCCCTGGACCGGCTCTGGGCAGCCCTGGTGTATCTGATTCCTCTATACGACGGTTTACTCTACGGCCAGTTTCTCTTTCGCCAGTTTCCCCCTTTGGCTTACCTGGGGTACCCCCTGCTACCCCTAGCCTTGGTCTATAGCGCCTTACCCCTGGGGCTGGGCAGTTTACTAGTCTTTATCCTGTTGTTTGTCGCCGTGGTACGCAACGAGAAAGTGCCCCATTTCATTCGCTTCAACACGATGCAGGCCATTCTGCTGAGCATTGTGCTGACCCTGGTGACCCTGG
This sequence comes from Gloeomargarita sp. SRBZ-1_bins_9, assembly GCA_039794565.1. Lineage (NCBI taxonomy): Bacteria > Bacillati > Cyanobacteriota > Cyanophyceae > Gloeomargaritales > Gloeomargaritaceae > Gloeomargarita > Gloeomargarita sp. SRBZ-1_bins_9. The sequence goes on from JAUQVX010000005.1 coordinate 78,889, forward strand.
TGTACAACTTTGTCCTAGCTCCCCTGGTGCAGGGCTTCTTGCAGGAGGTGCTGTTCAACACCGTTTTTCTGGCGGTCTTGGCGGCGGTAGGCTATGGCATGGTGCAGTCGGCGCGGGGACGCTATCCAGAAATCCCGGTGATTGCTGAGGCCAGCTATCTCCAGATCCGGTAATGGCGGTGGACTACAACGTCGTCATCCTGGGCGGGTCGTTGGAGGCCCGATGGGCGGCGTTGTGGGCAAGCCAACAGGGGGCGCGGGTGGCCCTGGTAACGGACGGGGACAGGGACTGGGCCATGGTAGCGGCGGGTTACTGGAGCCGGGTTGGTGTCATCGCCCAGCAGGGACAACAGGCCAGTTGGCTGTGGCCGGGGGGCACCCGAGGACACCCCTCGTGGGAACGGGCGTATCACTGGGTCAAGCACCAGGTTTGGTGTGGCCAGAGCTGTTACGGAGATGGGGCGTTGCTCCAGGCTGGGGTAGATGTGGTGGCCGGTCCGGGGCAATTCATCCTAGAACCCCCGCTAGCCCTGCAAACCCCCCAGCGAACCCTGCGGGCCTGTGGCTACATTGTGGCCCTAATGGGAACGCCCCTGCTGCCGGAAATTCCCGAATGGCGCCGCGTACCGTTTCAGACCGTTGACGACTGGGTTGCTTGGGGCAAACCGCCAGGGCGGGTGGCCATCTGGGGAAATACCCCGGTCGCTGTGGTACTGGCGCAGGCCTGGGCGCGGCTGGGGGTGCCGGTGACCTTTTTCCTGGGGGAATCGCGGCTGCTGCCTTTGGAGGAGGAACTGATCGCCCAACGTTTAACGCGTATCCTGCAGGCGGAGGGGGTGCAGGTGTTGCCCGAAACACCCCTCAAACGGGTGACCCCCCAACCATCAGGAATTCTCCTCGACACTCCCCAAGGTCCCTGGGAAGTAGATACCCTGCTACTGACGACGCCCCCCCATGTCCCCCCCGAACGGCTCGGTGCCGTCGAATTCCGTCGCCGAGGTCCCCATCTCCAGGTCAACCCCTATTTGCAAACCAGCCACCCCCGCATCTACGCCGTCGGCGATGCCATCGGTCATTACCCGGTGCCCGCCGTGCTGGGTTACGGACTGGCCCTGGCCCTGAACAACATCCTTTACCGGCGGCGCCGCCCCGTTTACCGGCAGTTGTCCTGGGTGATTCCCACGGACCCCCTATGGTTGCGCCAGGGCTGGACCGAATCCCAAGCCCGCCAAGCCTATCCCCGTCGCCTCCAGGTGCACACCCAACCCCACCGTAAACGCCTGACCCAGGGCCGAGGTAAAGTATTGGGCTGGCACGCCCTGGATAACACGGACCCGTACAGCCACTTCAGCCGGATGGCCGATCAACATCTCACCTGGGACAGTTGGCGCTGGCTGAGCGGCGTAACCCGCATGCCCTCTGCTCCCCCCGCCACCTGGTGGCGTCGCGCCTGGTTTACGTGGCAGCGGGATAGGACGCCTTAGCTGAACGGGCCATGGCACAGATTTGCTCCACCGCCTGCACCGCGGCATAGCTTACCCCCGCCGTCCCTTCCCCCGGATGCACCGAATCCCCCACCAACCACAGGCCGGCAACGGGTGTACGGGTCGCCAGGGCCAAGGGGCCAAAGGTCCTCACCCGCTGGCCAACGCCCCCCACCATCCCCAGGTGCCGGGCCGTATAGCGGGCAAACGTACGGGGGGTGGCCGCCTCCACATGCACCAGGTGTTCCGGCGACAGGTCAAAAAAAGTGCCCAAGCGGGCCAGCGCCTGTTCCGTGTAGTGCCGTTTCAAAGCAGCATAGTCCCCCTGTTGCCATATCCCCACCGCCGTAAACGACGACGCCACCAGGGTAGCCATCCCCGCCGGCGCCCGCCCATCCCCCGGTTGACTCACGGAAACAAACAGGGAGTTGGTTTCACCGATGGGACCGTTGGCGTCATAGAGAAATTGCAGGTGCATGGGACAACCCGTGGGAATGGCGGCCTGTTGCACCCCCAGGTACACCACAAAAGCGCCGGACGCCGGGGGCAAATGGGTAATACGCCAGCGGTACAACGGCGGCGCCCCCTTCCCCAACAACCGCAATACATCCGGCGCCGTTACATTGGCCACCAGGTGGTCCACCCCTTCATAGCGCCGTTGCCCGTGGGCGTTTTCCACCCAGACCCCTTGCACCCGTCCCCGTTGCACCACAATCTCTGTGACCCGGTGCCGACGTTGGACCCGTCCCCCCCAGCGATGCAGTCCCTGGAGCAACCGCTGGCTGAGCACCTGCATACTGCCCTGGAGATGGAACAACCCCTGGGGTGCATGGGGAATCCCCAACACCGTAGCTCCGTACAACAGCGCCGTCTCATCGGCCTCACACTGGGAGTACAGCTTCAGTTGCATATCCAGAAAAGTCTTGAGCCGCCGCTGGTTCCCCAAGCCCATCAACCGCAACACCTGCCCCACGGTCAACCAAGCAAGCGGCGTGATCAGCAATGTTTCACCATCTAACGCCCCCAGCAGGCGTAACCAATCCCAGAGGGCACGCGGGGGAATCACCGGCTGCCGTTGCTGGAAGCGCCACCCCACGGCAAACAACCAGTCCATCAGTTGCCAAAACCGCTCACTGCCGGGAAATTGCCGTTGTCGTTCCGCCTGCCACTGCTGGGGGTCCCGCCAGACCCGGATGGGGGTTGTTTCACCGGGCAAATACACCGCACAGGCCGGGTCACACCAGCACCCCGTCGGTAAAGCCACCCCCAACTCCGTCAACACCCGGTGATGAATGCCCCCCGGCTCCAGGCCCGCCACCTGGGTCGCTCCCACCTCGAATACAAAGGGTCCCCGCCGGAACGTGGAGGCGCATCCCCCCACCTGGACCGCCTGTTCCCACACCACCACCTCAAAGCCCCGTTTCGCCAACAGCGCCGCCGCCGTTAACCCGCCTATCCCTGCGCCAATGACCCCCACCCGCATCGCCAGTCCGTTACAAAACTTCACTTTTCCTATGGTAGGGTGGGGCTAGGGGTGTTTGGCGATGGGAGGATTCTGTTGCTGTCCCCGGAGATAGGCGTGGCCACCAACCTGGATAACTGGGTGGTCGGGACTACCTATGGACTCCAGCGGCGCCGCATTGGGGTTTGGGCCAATGGTCTGATTGCCCTCTGCAGCTGTGACCGGTGGAGAACACTTGCGCCAGTGGTTGAGCGTCCCGGTGGGTGAACGGTTGGCAGGTGGCGTGTTTTTAGCATTAGCGGCCCTAACCACGGCAGAACTTTTGCGGAGTCAAACCCTGGACAGTTCACCTGGACCCCCGGCGCCGATTTCCCCGGCAGAGGCCTTGCCGTTGGGGGTTTGGGGGCGGGTTTAGCGGGTTTTGCTCCCTGGACTCTAGCCGGTGTTATGGTGGTGTTTAGCTGGCTACCGATTGGGGTGGGGCAATGGTTGGGTCGTCATCTCGGCGCCCATATCCGGCCCGACTGGACCCATGGGACGGCGGCCATGGTTTTCTTGGGGGCTGGTCTATGGGAAGTGCTCCACAGCCTGAAGGGGTCATCAAATATCGGGTGCGCCACCAGGCAGGACCGCCCATCCCCTGGGACCTGGTGACCGAGTTAGAGCAGTGGCGACAAAGGCTGCGGGCGCAGGGGTGGTTAGGTCAGTATCCCGACGGCCTGAGCTACGGCAATGTCAGTCAGCGCCATCCCCAGGGGGGCTTGGTGATTACGGCGACCCAGGTAGCCCATCGCCCCCAGCTCACGGCGCAAGATTACGTCCATGTCACGGCCTATGACCCGGCCACCCACACCCTCACCGTCGTTGGTCCCCTAGCCGCCAGCAGCGAAGCGCCGACCCACTGGGCGATATACGACCTGCATCCTGACATCCAGGTGGTGTTTCACATTCATTCGCCCGACCTATGGCGACGGTTGTTACAGGAGCCGGGAGTTCCCTGTACTGCCCCTGATATTCCCTACGGCACCCAGGCGATGGCCCAGGCAATCCGCCGCCTCTATCCCCCGGACATTGACCCCTTTGCCCATCCCTGCTTCGTCATGGCCGGCCACGCAGATGGGGTGTTTAGTTTTGGTCGCACAGCCCGCCAAGCCGGTCAGGCCCTGATGCAATGGTTGACCGCGTGTTAGACTAGAAGTCTGAATGCGGATGTGGCGGAACTGGTATACGCGCACGTTTGAGGGGCGTGTGGCTTTGCCATGCGAGTTCGAGTCTCGCCATCCGCACTTAACGAATAGGGTTTTCCCTGGCTGCAACACCAGCTGTGCGTTATCATGACTAGCAGTCAGTGATGGAATTAGGGGCAATGGTTTTACAACTGCAATACTTTTTGCTGCTGGCGGCTGCCTTGTTTTGCATTGGCATTTACGGCCTAGTGACCAGCCGGAATGCGGTGCGGGTTTTAATGTCGGTGGAATTGATGTTGAATGCGGTGAACTTGAATTTTATTGCCTTTGCCAATTACCTCGACCCGGCGGATATTAAAGGTCAGGTTTTTTCGATTTTTGTGATTACAGTTGCCGCCGCGGAAGCCGCTGTGGGTTTGGCGATTGTGTTAGCCATTTACCGCAACCGGGAGACGGTGGATATGGAACGATTTAACCTACTCAAGTGGTAATGGCCGTCATTAGTTATTGTCTGAGGGATGTTGTGAGTTAGTGTTGTGTCAGTTGTGATAGTGGTACTAACAGCGGTGACTGCTTAGCGCAAGATGAAGGTAGTGCTACGTGCGGACTGAGGCACATTTTGTGACCAACAGCGCTATACCCCTATCAGCCAGCACCCACAGGCGTTTTACTTGCAGTCAGGTCAGCAATTGCCGCACGCGCTGGACAATGGCCTCGGCGCTCAAGTCATTGTAGGCCAGCAGTTGGTCTGGGGAAGCGGCCGTTTCGCCCCGACGCCACCCCACGGCATCTCGCCGGGACACCCGGGCGCGCAGGAGTACCGGTTCCAAGGTGCACACCGGCCCCCCGCTAATCCCCAACAGCGCATCGCCCCCAAATAGCCCCTGAAACGTGGACTCGTCCATGAAATCGCCATCGGGTTCGGCGCAGGTGGACCAGGCAATATCCGTGGGACGATACAACCGCCGCAGGTTCACCAGACTGACCACCCGCGTGCCGAGGCCCTGGGCATTGAGCTGCGCTGCCGCCACCAATACCGGTATCAACACCATATCCCCCACCACCGCCAGCACCACCAGGGGGTTCCCCGGCGTCTCCTGCAGGACTATCGCCCCCTGGGTCACGGCCTGTTGCGCCTGGGTCCATGTGGTGCGAATGGGCAAGGGGGTTTTACTGGCAAAGATGGCGATGCCTTTGTTGGAAGTGGTGACGGCCCACAGGTAAGCCGCCTGGGCGCAATGGGCATCCGGGGGAAACAGGGGGTACACATTGCCGTTGCGCATCAAAGCCATGTAGTAGGCCTCGATTTCTGGGCGCTGGTGAGTCCAACCGTTGCGTCCCTGCTCCAAAGCTCCCGCCGTAAACAGGGCAACCGTCGAGGGGGTAGGCCGCCGCAGTTCTGCCATCGCCTGGGTCACCGTCTGCCAGATGGGTAGGCCATTGATGGCAAAGGATTCATAGGAACACCACAGGGACCGTCCCCCCAGCAAACAGACCGCCGCCGCCAGACCCGCGCAGGCATCCTCGCTCAGGGGTTCGTACACCTGCCCCTGGGGGGACTGGTTATACAGGGGGTCCACCGTCGGGTGAATGACCTTCAGGCCCTGATTGATATTGGCTATCCCGGAAGCTTCGTTGCCATCGGCGTTGGTGACCAAAAACTTAGGGTCGCTTTGCCCAAGTTGCACCACCAGCTTGCCCACCGCCGTTGTGGCCACCTGCTTTTCCCCCATGGGCCATTCCTGATGGACCAACCCCGGCAACGGGGGCAAGGGTCGCACCGATTCCGTGACCGCTACCTGGGCTGCCGGACCACCCCCTGCCCGCCGGAAATTCTCCCGCACCAGGTCCCAAGCCTCCACCGGTAACGCCCGCTGTTGCAGGGCCTGGACAATATCCGGGTTCTCTAGGGTGTGCTGGGCGTAGAGATTATGGGCTTTGGCCCCCCGGGCGTGAACCCCAGCCCCCTTCAACTGCTTAAGGATAAATACTGTCAATTGCCCCCCCAGGGCACTTTGCGCTGCCTGATCCAGACCACTGAGGACCGCCTCGGTAAAGCGTAACCGCTGGCCAAAGCTAAATCGGGTGCTGTCCACGTAATCCCCCGGTTGCCCCTGGTCGTCAAAGTCTTTCGCATCCACTAGAAAGACAGCCTCAAACCCGTGGGCCTGCCAATAACGGGTCATCCAGGTGTTATCTACGGTGGCATTCATGCTGTGGTGCTCCTGGCTGTAGCCGTTCCAGACCAGGATGGGCAAAAAATTCGTCACCCGGGGAAACGCCGTGTGGAAGTGCAAAAAGCTACTCATGACGTAGGGTTCCCCTAGCCCCCCATCCCCAATCGTCACCGGGAACAGTACATCTGGGTAGAGATAGGCTCCCGCCATAGCAAAATGCTGCCCTTGACCCAGGGGACCCGCCGGCCCAATCACCCCAGGAATCGCCCCTGACAGGTGCCCTAACAACCCATGCATTTCCCGGAACCGCGCCCGCAAATCCGCCACCGTGCGAATCCCCATCTGTTCCAGGGACCCATCCAAAAACAAAGCCGCATAAAACCCCGGCGCGTGATGGCCCACTTCGGTGGGGATATTTTTGTACCCCAACATGAACAGGGCGGCGATGGCTTCGGCGCAACTGGCAAAGCCCCCCGGGTGTCCTGAGGCCTTACTGGCGGTCATTTGCAGCACCAGGTAGCGCAACGCGTCAGCGGCCAGCAGGGTTTGGTAAACCGCCTGGGGGTCCTGGGGGTCGGCAATGCGGCCGGTAGTGGCGTTGACTGCCGGTTGTTGGCCATAATGGGACCAATCCGGCCATGCAGCCCCCAAATAATCAATGCCTTGCCAGCAGTCCGTTGCGACAGTCATCGTCCCTACCTTAGCCGCTTCAATTATTGAGCATTGTAGTATTGCCGAGGCAATCCGGCGAGGAGGAAGTTGCGGACGACCCAGTTTTTGATAGCCTGATAGATGGGCTGTGTTGGGAGTTAACAGCAATGACGATTTTGTTTCAGGGACTGGTGTTGTTGCTGGTGCTGTTGACCTTTGTGATGGTGGTGGCGGTGCCGGTGGTCCTAGCGACCCCCGGGGAATGGCAGCGCTACCAACGACTGGTCTATCTGGGCGCCGGCGTCTGGGTTTTGCTGATCTTTGCCATTGGTCTGATGGATGTCTTTATCGTCTGATGGCCGTCTTTGAAGGGACCTTTACCGAAGTTGACCGTCTCCGGCTGGCCATTGTCATTGGGCGGTTCAACGACCTAATTGCCGGCAAGCTGCTGGAGGGTTGTCGGGATGCCCTGCAACGGCACGGGGTGAACCTGGAGACGCAGGTGGATTATTTCTGGGTGCCGGGCAGCTTTGAAATTCCGGTGGTGGCCCACCAGTTGGCCCAAAGCCAGCGCTACGATGCGGTCATCTGCTTGGGGGCGGTCATTCGTGGCGATACCCCCCACTTTGAGTACGTCGCCGCCGAAGTCGCTAAGGGCATCGCCGCCGCCAGTTTCCAGACCGGGGTACCGGTCATTTTTGGGGTGCTGACCACCGATAACCTACAACAGGCCATCGAACGCGCCGGCGTCAAGAGCAACAAAGGCTGGGAATACGCCATGAACGCCCTGGAGATGGCCAGTTTGATGCGCCAGGTGCGGCAGTTGCGCCCGGCCTATACCCCATCGCTGCCCCGGGTAGCAGACCTCCCCGATGCCCGTTGACAGGGACACCCAACTCGCTAGAATAGATGAAGCGACTGCGGGCATAGCTCAGTGGTAGAGCGTCACCTTGCCAAGGTGAATGTCGCGCGTTCGAATCGCGTTGCCCGCTCTGGGGGTAGGGATAGGTAGTTACAGTTGGGCGCAAGTCCTCGGGCCGAAGCTCCGGTGGCTTGACTGACTTAACCCCGTTTTGGGTAGGCAGGTTCCACAAATATTGCTGCACTCATGGCAATTTCCATAGGCTGTTTCGCAGCTGTGGATAAGTGGTCTAGCGCCCGCCGTCACCCGGACACCCTGTTTCCTCTGGCCAGAGGGGGTTCCTGGGTTCTCTCGCCATTGTCTGACAGCCCCATTGACCGGCCCGCCCGCTTTGGACGCAGACCCCAGAACTACGGTTGTCACCCGTGCACCCCGCCGAGTGGCGGATTCCCCCGCAGCTGTAGTAGCGCACCCATTCCCAAACGCTGCGTGACCTATTCCCCTATGAACCGGAGGTGTCAGTACGCCAGTCATTTTTCCCGGACACAGGGACGATCAACCTGCGGGGCGTGGGAAGCCGGCGCATCCTGGGCTTCATAGACGGCATACGTTTGCCCTAGACGCCAAGCCATGGATAATCCGGGCAATCACTTGGCACATAACTTGCTATAGCTAACTGGCCAACCCGCCCTTGAGGGCTTAATAGCTGAGCCATTGCATCGGGCAGACCCAGGAAGAATCAGGCCTGGAGTTAGAGATGCCACGCGCCGATCCAACCGGGCAAGGTCTCCGCTCACCAGGATCATGCAAAAGCAAACAAATTAGACGCTATGTTTGTTGCTTTTGACTTTTGTTTGCAATAAACTGGGGGTAAGTTTTAGCGATTGAGGTTCAGGAAGATGGGAAGATGGGTGCGCCGGGGTGTACTGGCGTTAGGGCTGGTATTGGCTGGTGCGACGGCTGTGGTCGGACAACCCTATCGGCGGATTGTGGCGCTGACGTCCTTAACCGCCGACATGGTGCACCGGTTGGATCGGCAACGGCTGGTGGGGGTGCCGGGGAGTTCGCTTTTGGCCCAGCAGCCGGAGTTGGCCCGTTTGCCGCGGGTGAGTGAGGGACGGTTGCAGCCGAGTCTGGAGCGGATTGTGGCCCTGCAACCGGATGCAGTGGTGGGCGCCAGTGCGTTTCACGAAACTACCGCGCAACGCTTGCAATCTCTAGGGATTGCCACCCACTTGGTGGATGTTCGGCGCTGGGAGGACCTGGAAACGGTAACCCGCCAGTTGGCCGCCTTAACGGGAACCAGCCCCGATCCCTTGCTCCGGCTGTTTCGCGCCTTACCAGCCCCGAAACCGGCTCGACATCGCCGGGTCCTGGTGCTGGTGAGTGACCGGCCCATTTTGACACCTAATCGCGATAGTTGGGCAGGTTCCCTGCTGGAGCGTTTTCATTTGCGTAATCTAGCGGCGGACTTGCAGGGACGGTCGCCGTTCCAGGGATACATCACCCTATCGCCGGAGCAGGTGCTGCGCCTGGACCCGGAGGTGCTCATCCTGGTGGGAGGGCCGGGGGAAAATCCTTGGCCGCGCTGGCAGTCCCAATCGTTTTGGCGGCGGTTGCAGGCGGTGCGCCAGGGGCAGGTGTACGTGATGGACTACTACGGGCTGGTAAACCCCGGCAGTGTGGCGGCCATCCAGCAGGCGGCTCGGCAGTTGCAGGCGATTGCCCAGGGACGGCGCTAGGTCTTTGTTACCAACGAACAGTGGAGGTGTGGGATGAACGGTCAACGTTATGTCTGGATGGGTGGTTTACTGGTGTGGGGAGGGATGGGGGGTGTGGCACTAGCGGCCCGGCCCTGTCCTTTGTGGCATGAGGGAACGGCAGCCTTTTCCCGCCATTGTCTGGTGGCCCAGGCGGAGGACATCGAAATCACGGTGACGGGAACGCGCACGCCCCGGGAGGCGCAGCAATCCCCTAGCTCGGTGACGGTTATTGACCGGCAGGAGATTGAGCGTGATAATGTCCAGACGCCCCAGGATTTATTGCGTTACCAGCCGAATGTATCAGCGCCCTTTTCGTCCCGCTATGGCACGCTGAACTTCAATATCCGGGGTCTAGAGGGTAACCGGGTGCTGTTGCAGGTGGATGGGATTCGCTTGCCAGGGGAGTTTGAACTGGGACCCATTCGCATCGGGCGTGATTTTGTGGACCTGAGTACCCTCAAGCAGGTGGAAATTCTCAAGGGGCCGGGTTCGGCGCTGTATGGTTCGGATGCCTTGGGGGGTGTGGTGACCTTTACCACCGTTGACCCGGAGGATTTGCTGGCGATTACCGGGCGGGATACGTATTTTCAGATTTCTCCCAATTATACGAGCGCCAATTCCGCCAGTAACCAGCGGGGGGGGGTGGCGTTTCGCTCTGGACCGGTGTCGGGGGTGGCCCTCTATACCCGGCGGGATTTTCGCGAACCGAATCGTCTAGGGGATGCTCGCTTCCATGACCGGCAATCTGGGGAAAGCAATAACTACTTCGGTAAGCTGGTGCTGCGCGTAGGCGATGGCCACACTGTGAAATTCACCACTGATTTCCTGGACCGGTCACTGACCACGCGATTCTCACCAGCCAACATCCTCGAGGAAACCCGGTCACGGCTGGTGCGGCGATTGACGTCCCAGGTGCGCACCCAACGCCAGCGGGTGAGTTTGGAATATGATTTCCAAAACCCGGAGACCGGCTGGCTGCAGGGGGCTAAGGTGTTGCTTTACTACCAAAACACTGAGGTTCCCGAAGCGACATTTGAAGACCGGGGGCGCTTCATCCGGCGTTCGACGGGGAATTTCCTGGAACGCATCGCGGGCGCCAGTGTGCAGTTTTCTAGCCCATTGCGCACGGGGGCGGTAGAGCACCTGTTGACCTACGGGGTGGATTTTTCCCTGCAGCGCAATGAACGTCCCCGCGACAAAATCCAGGTGGACCGGCTAACGGGGGCGGTGACGCGGCAGCGGATCCCGGAAAATTTCCCGCTGAAGGATTTCCCGGACTCGGACACGTTGCGGCTGGGGATTTTTGTCCAGGATGAGATGCAAATAGGGGAAAGCTGGAGTCTGATTCCGGGATTGCGGTTTGACTTTTATCGCTTGACGGCCAGCCCGGACCGGGATTTTCTGCGGAATCTTCCGGCGGGGATCCGTACAGCCAATTTTGAGGCCATCAGTTTTTCCCCCCGTTTGGGCTTGGTGTGGCAGTTTGCACCGGGGTTTAACTTGTTTGCCCAATACGCGCGGGGGTTCCGGGCGCCCACCTACGACGAGGTCAACAGTGGCTTTGCCAATACGGTAACTTTTCCGGCCTACTACGTGGAGCCGAACCCGGACCTGAAGGCGGAAACCAGCGATGGGTTTGAATTGGGGTTCCGCGGCCGGTCGGACCGGGGACGGTTTACCTTGGCGGCCTTTTACAACACCTACCGCAATTTCATCGAAAAATTTGCCTTCGCGGGTTTTACCACCCTGCCGGGGATTCGGGGGCCGGTGTTGCGGTTTCGTTCCCGGAATGCGGCCCGGGCGCGGATTTATGGGGTGGAATTTAGCGGCGAGTATCGGTTCCTGGAAGACCCCTTTGCCCTGAGTGTGTTTGGGTCCCTGGGCTATGCGGTGGGGGATGACCTGACCAATGACCGACCCCTGGCAACGGTGGATCCCTTGAAGGCGGTGGCGGGTTTGCGGTTCCGGGGCCAAGAGGACCGCTGGGGGGTAGAACTGGTGAGCACGTTGGTGGGACGTCCCCGGGTGCCGGAGCCGGCTGTCTTTCTGGTGCCCCGGGGCTATACCCGTTTGGACCTGTTGGGCTACTGGCGCATTACGCCCCTGGTGTCGCTCAATGTGGGGATTTTCAATCTCACCAACACCAAATACTTTGAGTACGCTGACTTGCGCAATTTCCCCCGGGCGGATGCGTTTCGGGTGGACCGCCTGGCGCAACCGGGCACGAATATTTCGGTGGGGGTTAATTGGCAGTTTTAGGGATGAAATGTAAGGCGCGACCGCTGGGGGGACTGCTAGGGTTAACGCTGCTGCTGGCGGGGGTGGCCGTTTTTGCCCTAGGGCTGGGGTCGGTGCCCATGACGGCGGCTCAGGTGGTCCGGGCGTTGTGGGGCCGGGGGGAAGAACTCCATCAAACGATTATCTGGGAGTTGCGTTTGCCCCGGGTGCTGTTGGGGATGGGGGTGGGGGCGGCCCTGGGGACGGCGGGGGCGCTGATGCAGGGGATGTTGCGCAACCCCTTGGCGGACCCCTATTTGCTGGGTATAGCGGCGGGGGCGGGCCTGGCGGCGGTGCTTCCTTTGGTGCGGGGGGTGGCGTTGGCGTGGATTCCCCTGGTGGCCTGGCTGGGCAGTGTCCTGGCGGCGCTAGTGGTCTATGGATTGGCCTGGCAGCGGGGGCAATTGGCCATCACGCGCTTGATTTTGGCGGGGGTGGCGGTGAGCGCCTTTTTGGGGTCTCTGACGACGCTGTTGCTGCTGGGGGCTGATGACCGGGTGCAAATCGCCCTGAATTGGCTGGTGGGGAGTTTGAACGGGCGTGGTTGGGAGGAGGTGCAGGTGATGGCGGGGCCGGTGCTGGGGGGATTGCTGGCGGCGCTGCCCTGGGGTCGGACGCTGGATGGGTTGGGTTTGGGGGAAGAGCGGGCGCAGAGTTTGGGGATTTCCCTGGTCAGGGCGCGGGTGGGGATTGGACTGACGGCGACCTGGTTGACGGCAGCGGTGGTAAGCGTGAGTGGGTTGATTGGGTTTGTGGGCCTGATGGTGCCCCACCTGGTGCGTCTGCTGGGGATAAACAGTTATCGCTGGCTGGTTCCCTGGGCGGCGGTGATGGGGGCGCTGGTGCTGACAACGGCGGATACGTTGGGGCGCTTGGGGGCTGTAGAACTTCCCGTCGGAGCCATTACAGCCCTGATGGGGGCGCCCTTTTTTATCGGCCTGCTGTACCAGCGAGAAGGGGGAGCCTAAGCCATGACCACACCCATCCTGGCGGCGGTTGGGGTTACGGGGGGGTATCAGCCTAGGCAACCGGTGGTACGGGGGATTGACCTGGCCGTCCAGCCGGGGGAATGGTTGACGTTGGTGGGTCCCAACGGTTCGGGCAAGTCCACCCTGTTACGGTTGCTGGGCCGGTTGCTGGTTCCTTGTCAGGGGGCGCTGTTGCTTGGGGGACGCCCGCTTTTGAACTACACCCCTCGGGAATTGGCCCGTCATATTGCCCTGTTGCCCCAAACGCCCTTGGTGCCGCCGGGGTTGACGGTGCGGGAAACGGTGAGTCTGGGGCGCTTGCCCTACCAGCGCTGGTGGCAGTGGGATTTAGATACAGCGGGACAAGCGCAGGTGCAATGGGCGCTGGAGCAAATGGAACTTCTCCCTTGGCAGGACCGGCGGGTGAGCGAGTTGTCGGGGGGGCAACGGCAACGGGTGTTTCTGGCCCTGGCTTTGGCCCAGGCACCCCAGATTCTCCTGCTGGATGAACCCACCACCTTTTTAGACCTGCACTACCAACTGGCCCTGCTGAACCAATTACGGTGGCTGCAAAAGGAACAGGGTTTAACGGTGGTGGTGGCTTTGCACGACTTGAACCTGGCTTTACGCTACAGCGACCGGGTGGGACTGATGCACCAGGGGCGGTTGTATGCGGTAGGAGACCCCCAGGCGGTTTTGTGCCCTGACCATTTGGCCGCCGTGTTTGGTCTGGTCGCCCAGGTGCTGCACACCCCCGTGGGTCCCCAAATTCTGGCGCTGGCCCCCCTATAGCAGTTGCAGGTTGTCGAAGGTCAGCTCGTGTTCTTTCCGGGTGCCGTTTTGCTCTTCCACGGCCCGGCGACGGGTGACCGTCCAGTAGGGACCCACCTGTTGGTGTTCATCCCAGAAGCGAAAGGTCATCCCCGGCACCGTTGCCCAATAGGTCTTGGCCATGGCCCCCTCCGGCGTATCCGTGAATTCATCCACATGAATTTCGATGGCATGGGGACCCAGGTGGCGATAGACCATGGTGATGTGATTGTCCTTCAGGTGGTAACGGTTGGTGACGTTGGGGTCCACCTGTACCAGGATTTCCTGGGAACCGTCCGGCTGGGTCGCCCCATAGCTGAACTGGTGGCCTTCGTGTTCCTTTTCAAAGGGCCGCCGCCCCAGATGCGTAATGATTTCCCACATCTGGTGCTCCACCCACTGGCGAATTCCTGCGTCTGTGATGCCGGTTATGGTGCACTTCAAGTTGCGGTCAACCGTCACTTCGCCAGTCGCGCTGCCTAGGCTGCCCTGGTACTGCACCTGCGCCCGGTAACCGGGAAAATCCGGCCCCCAGGTGTAGCGATGCTCGTAGGCGGCCCGGAAAAAGTCCACTGCTGGTGTCATCGTTTGCATGGAAGTGCCCTCCTGGTTAACGGCTTATTGACAATTGACAGTCAACTGGGTTCTCCTCTCCGCTTACCCTATCACTTCCCCGGCCTTAACGACCAGCGGCTCCTGGGCGCGTGGCAATGGCTACCTGGATTGTCGGCATTTGCCGCAGTTGGTCTAACACCGCCACCACCTGCCCATGGGGAACCCGTGCATCCGCCCGCAACAGAACCACCAGCCGCTCATCCGGCCTTTGCAGCGTCCGGAGCCGGGATGACAACGCCTGCAACGTCAACGGTTGCCCCTGGAGAAACAACGCCCCCTCATGGGTCAAGGTTAAGGTGACCGTCTGGAGCTTTTGCGCCCGCGTGGTGGCCGCCTGGGGCAGTTGCACCTCCAGTCCTTCCGCCCGCGTAAGAAAAATAGACGCAAGGATAAAAAAGGCCAACACGGAAAACACCACGTCAATCATGGGTACCAGGTTGACCTCCGGGGGGGTGTCGTGGTCGCTATCGAGGGGAAACATGCTGCCCATTCTCCCATGGCTGCGTTTCGTACCATTCGGCGTAGATCAGCTCCAAATGCCCCATCACCTCCTGCAGTAACGCCAACTGCCGCCGGTAAAAACTGCGAAAGAGACTGGCCACCGCCAGCGTGCCGATGGCAATCACCAGCCCCATGGCCGTGGAAATCAACGCTTCGCTGACTCCACCTGTGACTTCCAGCGCCCGCGTGCCCCCAATGTTTCCCAAAGACAAGGAAGAAAATGCCCGGATCAATCCCGTGACCGTCCCTAACAGTCCTAGCAACGGCGCCACCGTCACCGTGGTATCCAGCACCGTTTGAAACCGCCGCAACCGGGGCAACTCCCGCTGGGCCGCACTCAACAGGGCAACACGAAACCGCTCCGGGGGCAACAACTTACTGCCGCTGACTGCTGCGGTCAACGCCCGTTCCCAGACTCGCACCCAAGGCACCTGCACAAACCGCGTTGCCTGCTGACGTATCCAGTCCGGTCCCTTGTCATAGGCCGACAAGAGTTCTGCCAAGGCCCGCCCCTGCAACCGGTGTAACCGCCCCCAAAACCAACATCGCTCCCCGGCACAGGCCAAGACCAGTACCGAAAGGGCCAGCAGGGGATAAACCACAACTCCCCCCGCCGCCAAAAATTGACTGGGCTGCATATCCGCATCACCACCCTTAGCCGTTAAAATACTCTTATCGCTAGTTAATGTCAACTGCAATAGGGTTAAACAGAAACGGCTAGGGGCTACCATACTCGCCGTTAACTGGGATCGGCTAGTTGGGGGATGGACCATGACGCTGTTGATTCGCACCAATGAGTTGCCCAGGGAATCCCGATTGGGTGTTTGGTTGCTGGGGTCGGTGCTGGTGCATGGTCTGGTCCTGCTCAGCCTGGTACGGGGCTGGTGGGACCCTTGGCGCCCTCCAGAAGAAGAACCCCTAGCGCCGGTGCAATTGGTGGTCGAACCCGAGCCACCACTACCTGTCACTCCGCCTCCGCGGCAACCGATGCCACCCACGCCGCAGGTGCGCGCCACTTTTGGTTCCCCACGCCCCCCGGTGTTCAGCCCTCCATCCCAGCCGGTGACGACGGCACCTACTGCTGCTGTTGCACCACCGACTGGGGAACCACGTCCTTCGCCGGTGCTCCCTCCACGAACCCACCGTCCAGGGATGCCCATGCCCGGTGAAGGGCCAGAGGCCTTGGGTCCTGCACCCCCTAATGCCGAAAGTCCGACTGTCGGCGGTAGCGCACCTACACCGAGTTTTGAGTCGGCTGCAGAGGCTCTCGCACCGGTGGCGCCCCCTGCCCCCAAGGAATCCAGCACTCCAACCGCTCCAGGAACGCCGGTGGCTGTAGCCCCCGTGACCTGTGTGCGTTGTCCCCAGCCCCCCTATCCGGCTCACCTGCGGCAACAGGGGATGGAAGGGCGGGTGGCGTTGACGATTGATGTGGGACCGGACGGGCGGGTCACAGCCGTCAACCTGCGCCAATCGAGCGGGTCACCCCAGTTGGACGAGGTGGCCATCCAGGCGGTGTGGCGCTGGCAATTTACCACTAGTTCCCAAGGACGCCAGGGTTTGAACGTCTCGGTGCGGTTTCAGTTGCGCTAAATAACGTAACTTTTGATACAAGACCTAGGCACCTTACCATGGCAGTGTTACTCTCGTTGTCCATGATGACCCGGTAGCATCCTGAGGTACGCTCTCCGATGAGCCGTCTGCGTTATTTGATGTGTCCGCCTGACCATTACCAGGTGAATTACGTGATCAACCCCTGGATGGAGGGCAATGTCCACCGCTCGTCCCAGCCCCAGGCGTTAGAGCAATGGCAGCGGTTGTACCAGCTGGTGCAGCAATACGCAGATGTGGCCTTGATCACACCGGCGCCCGGTTGGCCGGATATGGTGTTCACGGCCAATGCCGGGTTGGTGGTCAACCGGCAGGTGGTGTTGAGTCGTTTCTACTATCCCGAGCGCCAAGGGGAGCAGCCCTACTTTCGGGATTGGTTTGCCGCCCAGGGGTATCAGGTGCGGGAGTTGCCGGAGGGAATTGCCTTTGAGGGGGCCGGAGATGCTCTGTTGGACCGGGGCGCCGGTTGGCTGTGGTGTGGCTATGGCTTTCGCACCATGTTGGAGGCCCATCCCTATTTGGCCAAGTGGTTGTCTTTGGAGGTCCTATCGCTGCGTTTGATTGACAAGCGTTTTTATCATCTGGACACCTGCTTTTGCCCCCTGAGCGATGGCTATTTGTTGTACTATCCCCCGGCGTTTGACACCTACTCTAATCATTTGATCGAGCGGCGGGTCCCCCCGGAGAAACGGATTCCTGTGGGTGAGGCGGATGCGATTCGCTTTGCCTGCAATGCGGTGGAAATCAACCGCGTGGTGATCGCAAACACCATGAGTGCTGCCTTGCAGGAGCGGCTGCACCGGTTGGGCTTTAGGGTTATCACCACCGATTTGAGCGAATTTATCAAGGCGGGGGGGGCGGCCAAGTGTCTGACCCTGCGTTTGGATGAAGCGGTCGCCCCTGTCCCGGCGGTGGCGGAGGTCGCCCGGCGCTTGGTTTCCCTGCAAGGGCACCTGGTGGACAGCAATTTGTTGACAGAGGCCCTGGACCGGATTACCGATGGGGGTGGCAGTTTTCAAATCGAGCGGCTGCACTTGGGGGCCCATCGGCCTGATCCTTCGGAGATTCACCTGTGGGTGTCGGCGCCGACAGAGGCGGTCTTGGACGATATTTTGAATAACTTAATTGACCTGGGGGCGCGGCTGGCCGATAGCACGGAAACACCGGTGCGCCTGGAACCCGTGACCCAACCCGGGGTGGCGCCGGAGGAGTTTTACGTCACTACGATCTATCCCACCGAGATTTATCACCAAAACCGCTGGATCCGGGTGCAAAAGCAACGGATGGATGCGGTGATCGTGGTGGAGGGGGATACGGCCACCTGTCGTTTGCTGCGGGATTTGCAGGTGGGGGACCTGGTGGTGTGTGGCGTGGACGGGATTCGCACCCTGCATAGACCCACCCAGGAGCGCAGCCAGGAGTTTGGGTTTATGGAATCGGGGGTATCCAGCGAGCGGCGGGTGGAACTGGTGGTGGAGGAAATTGCCTGGGAGCTGCGGCGTATTCGGGAACGGGGCGGCAAAACGGTGGTGGTGGCAGGGCCGGTGACGATCCACACCGGGGGCGGTCCCCACCTGGCTACCCTGATTCGCGAGGGCTATGTGCAGGTGCTGCTGGGGGGTAACGCCATTGCCGTCCATGACCTGGAGCAAAGTCTATACGGCACATCCCTGGGGGTGGACCTGGCCCGGGGGCGCGTCGTCAAGGGCGGGCACCGGCATCACCTGAAAACCATCAATCTCATCCGGCGCTATGGCAGTATCCGGGCGGCGGTGGAGGCGGGGGTGATCCGGTCGGGCATTTTTTACGAGTGCATTCGCCGGGGGGTGCCCTTTTCCCTGGCCGGTTCCATCCGTGACGACGGGCCGCTGCCGGAAACGCGCATGGATTTGCTGCAAGCTCAAGCGGAATATGCCCAGTTGCTCGAGGGGGCGGACTTGATCCTGATGCTGGCGACTATGCTCCATTCGATTGGGGTGGGCAACATGACGCCGGCGGGGGTGAAGTTGATCTGTGTGGACATCAACCCGGCGGTGGTGACCAAATTGGCTGACCGGGGGTCCCTGGAATCGGTGGGGGTGGTGACCGATGTGGGGCTGTTTTTGAGCTTGTTGGTGCGGCAGTTGCAGCAGTTGGGACAGCCTTATCAGCTAGCCACCCGTTGAGGGGGAGACAGGGGCGTGGCCAAACGTCGGGGTAATGCTGCTTCCCAGGTCTGGCGCAGAACGGCCACCGGCAGGTCAATGAGGGTGTGCTCAGGGGTGCGAATCACCAGGGATGGTCCGCCGATAACCCCCCAATAGCCCCATGCGCCGGGTAAATGTTGAGTCAAATAGGCTTCCCAAGCAGCCTGAAATTCCGGCGCCACCGTCACCCAAATCCGGCTGCCCCCTTCGCCAAAGAGCCATTCATCCCAGCGGCAACCCACCGGCGGTTCCCCCTGGAGCACCACGCCCTGATCACCGGCAATGGCCATTTCCGCCAGGGCCACGACTACGCCCCCATCGCTGACATCGTGGGCTGCCGTAACCCACCCCTGGGCAATGCCGTAGCGACAGGCTGCCTGTACCCGTTTTTCCCGTGCCAAATCCACTGCCGGCGGGCGCCCGGTCACCAAGCCATGAATGGCCGCCAGGTACTCCGAACCCCCTAGCCCACCGGCTGGTTGGCCCCAGGGCACCCCCAGCAGATATAACCGGTGGCTGGCAATCCACTGCATCGTACAGCGCCGGCGAATATCGGCCACCCGTCCCACCATGCCTACCACCGGCGTTGGGTAAATAGCTTGCCCCTGGGTCTCGTTGTACAGGGACACATTGCCCCCCGTCACCGGCGTGCCCAATTCCCGACAGGCCTGGGCCAATCCCCGGCAGGCCATGGCCAACTGCCAATAAATCTCCGGTTTCTCCGGCGACCCGAAATTCAAGTTATCCGTCACGGCCAAGGGTTCGGCCCCCACGCAGGACAGATTGCGCGCCGCCTCCGCCACGATGGCCATGGCCCCCCGTTCCGGGTCAAGCCACACCCACCGCCCGTTGCCGTCCATCGTTGCCGCTACTCCCAACACCCCCTGCACCCGCAGCACCGCCGCATCCGCCATCCCCGGCAGCACCACCGTATTGTTTTGCACCTGGTGGTCGTACTGGCGATAAATCCAGCGCTTGCTGGCTAGGTTGGGTTGGTCGAGTAGCGTCAGCAGGAGTTCATTCCAGGAGCGCCCTCCTACCCCCTGAGGCGTCGCTGGCGGTAGGGTTTCCCCTCTCCAGGCCCAATGACGCTGGAGGTCAGGCGGTGGCTCCGGCAAGATCTCCCGCTGATAAACAGGGGTGTCCGTCGCCAAAGCGGCTGCCGGAATCTGGGCCACCGGCTTTCCTTGATACACCACCTGCACCTCCGGTTCAGGAATCACCTCCCCCACCACCACGGCCGCCAGACCCCAGCGCCGGAAGATAGGGAGCACCTCCGCCTCACGGCCCCGGGCCACCACCAGCAGCATGCGCTCTTGGGACTCCGACAGCATCAGCTCCAGAGGCTGCATCCCCGTTTCCCGCACCGGCACGGCGTCCAGGTTCAAGCGAATCCCGACTCCCCCCTTGGCGGCCATTTCCGCCGTGGCACAGGTCAACCCTGCCGCCCCCATATCCTGGCAAGCCACCACCGCCCCCGTTGCCAACGCCTCCAGACAGGCTTCAATCAAGCACTTTTCCAAAAAGGGGTCCCCCACCTGCACCGCCGGGCGTTGGGCCTGGGTATCTTCCCCCAGCTCAGCACTGGCAAAGCTAGCCCCGCCGATGCCATCCCGCCCCGTTGTGGCTCCCACATACACCACCGGATTGCCCACGCCCTGCGCCGCCGACGGCATGACCCGGGGTTGAGTCAAAAGGCCCAGGGCCATCACATTCACCAGGGGATTGTCCCGATAGACCGGGTCGAAATAGACCTCGCCCCCCACCGTCGGCACCCCCACGCAATTGCCATAGTGGGCGATGCCCGCTACCACCCCTGTCAGCAACAGGCGACTGCGGCTATCTTCTAGGGGACCAAACCGCAGGGAATTGAGCAGGGCCACCGGTCGCGCCCCCAGGGTAAAGATATCCCGCAGGATGCCCCCCACCCCCGTTGCCGCCCCCTGGAACGGCTCAACCGCCGACGGATGGTTGTGGGATTCCACCTTAAAGGCCAGGTACACCCCCCCCAGGTCCACCACGCCGGCATTCTCCCCTGGCCCCACCACCACCTGCGGCCCCTGGGTGGGCAACTGGCGCAACAACGGTTTGGAGTTCTTATAGCAGCAGTGCTCCGACCACATCACCCCAAACATGCCCAGTTCCAGGCGATTGGGGGGACGGCCCAATTTTTCACACACCAGGCGATACTCCTGGGGCGTCAGGCCCGTGCGCTCCAGGTCAGGGGGCAAGGTTTCCATGTCTTGCATTCTACGACGCCGTGACCATCCACGCCCGCAAGGTCTCTAGGTCAGGCGCAGGTCGGTTCTGCTGGCAATACCGGGCTGCGGTTTCCGGGTCCAGCCAAGCCAGGATTTGTTGGGCCATTTGTTCCGGCGTCAAACGGGGACGGTCGTACAACCCCGCCTGGAGACGTTGGCGCTGGGCCTCAAATAGGATCACCGCCGTTGCCACGGACACATTCAACGACTGCACCATCCCCAGCATGGGAATCACGATGTGTCGGTCGGCCAGGGCGGCGGTTGTCTCGCTCACGCCGGATTTTTCGTTGCCCACCACGATGGCTGTGGGTTGGGTGTAGTCCACCTGCCGGTAATCCACCGCCGTTGGGGATAAATGGGCCGCTAGTACCTGCATCCCCTGGCTCCGCAAATAGGCGATGGCTTGCTCTAGGGTCGGATGCACCACCAGGTTTACCCATTTTTCGGCGCTGGCGCTGGTTTCGTTGTAGGTGGGAACGCCGCCGGTGGGATTGACCGCATGCACCTGACCGATACCCACCGCATCGCAACTGCGCAGGATGGCGCTCAAGTTGTGGGGTTTGTGGACCGCCTCCGCCAGCACCGTCAAATCCGGTTGTCGTCGCTGGAGCACCTGTAGGAGCCGTTGCCACCGTCGTTCCGTCATCCTGGGGTTGCTTGCCTCACCGGAGTTCTATTGTAGGCAGGCCGCGTAAACTGGAAAAAAAAGCGGGAGACCCGACGGTGACCCACTACGAAGGCAAAGCCAAAATTGTCATTCCCACCGAACACCCCGGCGTGCTGCAGCTGCACTTCAAGGACGACGTTACGGCCTTCGATGCCCAAAAAAAAGGCCAGATTCGCAGCAAGGGAGCGATCAACTGCACCATCAGCAGCCATCTGTTTCAGTACCTAGAGCGGCGAGGAATTCCCACCCACTTTCTGGCCCAGGTGGCGCCAGCGGTGATGGAAGTCAAAGCCCTGCAGATGTTTCCCCTGGAGGTGGTGGTGCGCAACCGGGCCGCCGGTCGTCTGTGCCGGGAAACGGGTTTACCCCTGGGAATGGAATTACACCCCCCCCTGGTGGAGTTTTATTACAAAAATGATGCCTTGAGCGACCCCCTGCTGACCCCGGACCGCTTGCGGTTGCTCCAGTTGGCCACCCCGGAGCAGGTGCAGGCCCTGACCCGGTTGGCGGAACAGATCAATGCCCACCTGCGTCCCCTTTTTGCGGAATGTGGCCTCTTGCTGATAGACTGCAAACTGGAGTTTGGTCAGGACGGGGACGGGAACATCCTGTTGGCGGATGAGATCAGCCCCGATACCTGTCGGTTCTGGTTGGCCGGGGAAACCGACCCACAGCGGCGAGTGGTGGACAAAGACCGCTTTCGCTATGACCTGGGGGAGGTGGAGGCAGCCTACCAACTGGTCCTGGAACGGGTCTTGCAGCAAGCGCCCAAGTGCTCCTAATGGTGTGGTGTGATATGCGCTCCTACGTACTCACAGCGGGTTTTGCAAGCGTCTTCGCCGCTTGGATGGCCTGGCCGGCCCATGCCCAGACGGTTACCCCTCCAGCCTCCCCCATGGCCCAGGTGGAACAGTCCCCAGAGCCGGAACCCCGGGTGTTGGTGGCGGAAGTGCTGGTAGAGGGGGCAGAGGGAGCACTGCTAGATGCAGTTTTTGGCGCCATTCGCACCCGTCCGGGGTTCACCACGACCCGCACCCAGTTGCAACGGGATATTGACGCCATCTTTGCCACCGGTTGGTTCCAGAATGTGGAGGCAATTCCGGAGGACACGCCCCTGGGGGTACGGATTCGCTTTGTGGTGCAGCCCAACCCGGTATTGAAGCAGGTCAATTTGGTAGGCACCAAGGTCTTGCCCCAGCAGGTGGCGGATGAAATTTTTACGCCCCTGTACGGCGAAGTGTTAAATTTCCGCAGTTTGCAGCAGGGCATCCAGCGCCTCAACGAATGGTACAAGAAAAATGGCTACCCGCTGGGGCAGGTTATCGGCACGCCCAAGGTGGATGAACAGGGGGTGGTGACCCTAGAGGTGGCCGAGGGGGTGATTGCCGACATTCGCATCCGCTACCTCAACGCCAAGGACGAGGAGGTGCGGGGGAAAACGCGACCCTATGTCATCCTGCGGGAGTTGCAGCAGAAACCGGGGGATGTATTCAACGAAAAGGCGGCCCAGCGGGATTTGCAAACTCTGTTTGGGTTGGGGGTTTTTGAGGATGTGCGCCTGAACCTGGAACCGGCGGAAGACCCCCGCAAGGCCGTGGTGGTGTTGACGGTGGTGGAGGCGCGCACGGGTTCGATTAATTTTGGGGCAGGGTATAGCACGGCGACGGGCTTTTTCGGGTCCCTGGGGTATTCCGAGCGTAATTTGGGAGGGCGACTGCAAACCCTGAATGTGAATATCCAGGGGGGCGAGCGGGATATTTTGTTTGATGTCAACTTCCGGGACCCCTGGCTGGCCTTTGACCCCGGCCGACTTTCCCTATCCGCTAGTGTGTTTAACCGGCGGTCGTTTTCCTATATCTTCAGCGGTGGGGAAACGCCGGTGGATTTGCCCAACGGGGATACGCCCCGGGTCAACCGATTGGGGACGATTATTGATTTCAGCCGTCCGTTTCCGGGGAACTGGCGGGGCACGGTGGGGATCAGCTACCAGCGGGTTTCTATTCTGGACGGGGATAACCGGGTGTCGCCGGTGGATGAACTGGGCAACCGCCTGTCGGTCAGCCGTTCGGGGATTGACGACCTGCTGCAGGTGAACCTGGGGGCGACCAAGGACGAGCGGGACAATCCCCTGGACCCGACGCGGGGGTGGGTGTTGCGCTTGGGCTATAGTCAGGCACTGCCGGTGGGGGCGGCGGCCATTTCCCAAAGTCGTCTGCGGGCCAGCTACAGCCACTACATCCCCGTGAAGCTGTTGCAGTTCCAGCGGGACAAACCGGAGGTACTGGCGTTTAATGTGCAGGGGGGGACCATCCTGGGACGCATGGCTCCCTATGAGGCCTTTAGCCTGGGGGGAACGGACTCGGTGCGGGGCTGGGGGGAAGGGGAGCTGGGTACCGGTCGTAGTTTCTTCCAGGCCACGGCGGAGTATCGTTTCCCCATCTTCAACATCGTGCGGGGGGCGCTGTTTGTGGACTACGGCAGCACCTTAGGTAGCCAAGATGATGTGCCGGGCAATCCGGGTGGCATTCGGGGGAAACCGGGCCAGGGATGGGGCTACGGGATTGGGGTGCGCTTGGCGGCGCCGTTTTTGGGCAATTTGCGCATTGACTTTGGCTGGAACGACCGGGGCGGCAATCAGATCACCTTTGGGGTGGGAGAGCGCTTCTGATGGGGGTAACCCTGGCGGGCGTGGGGTTGCACACGGGCCAACACAGCGTGGTGACGTTGGAATTGGCGGCGCCGGGGACCGGACGGGTGTTTTACCGGGAAGGACGCCCGATTCCGGCCCACATCCAGGCGGTGCAACCCAGTGCCTTGTGTACTACCCTGGCGTGGGGGGCAGACCGGGTGCACACGGTGGAGCATTTGTTGGCGGCGCTGCTGGGGCTGGGGATTGACGATGTGGCCATTCACGTGACGGGGGAGGAGATTCCCCTGCTGGATGGTTCGGCGCAGCCCTGGGTGGAGCAGGTGCAGGGGTGGGGGCGGGGCGCACCGACGGTCCGGGGAACAATCCAGGAACCGGTGGTCATCAGCGAGGGTGACCGGCTGGTGGCGGCTTTGCCGTCGGACCAATTGTTGGTGAGCTATGGGATCGATTTCCCGGATTACCCCGCCATTGGCCGGCAGTGGGTGACGTGGGTGCCCAGTCAAGAACCCTTTGCTACGGCGATTGCCCCGGCGCGGACCTTTGGCCTGGCGGACCAGGTCGCCCATTGGCAAGACCAGGGTTTAATCCGGGGTGGGAGTTTGGCCAATGCCCTGGTGTGCGACCGGGAGCGGGGCTGGTTGAATCCCCCCCTGCGATTTCCCGATGAACCGGCGCGGCACAAGCTGCTGGATTTTTTGGGGGACTTGGCCCTGCTGGGGACGCTCCCGTGCGGCCATTACCTGGCCTATAAAGCCGGGCATCGGTTGCACACCCAATTGGTGGCGAAACTGTGGACGCGGGATGGCACTTGCAGTACGATGGGCTTTAGCAGTGTCCACAACCGATAGGAATTCCCATGAATGATCCCACGAATGAGGCCCCTCAGCCAGCCTCAGATTTTCCGCTGGAAGCTAGCGTGCGTATCTGCCGCCACATGAACCAAGACCATGCCGATGCAGTGCTGCTGTATGCCCGGGGGCTAGCCGGCATCCTAGAAGCGACGGCGGCGACGATGGAGGCCATTGACTGTACGGGGATGGATTTGCGGGTGTGGCAGGGGGAGACGTCTACGGCGATTCGCATTGAATTTCCCACCCCCTTGAGTGGTCCGAAGGCAGCTCATCACTGTCTGGTGGAATTGGTGGAGCAGGCACGGCAACGGTTGGCATCGCGATGAAGGGGACGCGTTGGCGAGGGTGGCTGGCGCAAATGTTGCCCACCTTGCTGGTGGCGGTGGCCTTGGCGCTGCTGTTGCGCTGGGGGGTGGCCGAACCCCGCTATATCCCCTCTGGCTCCATGCTGCCGACGTTGCAGTTGGGGGACCGGCTGGTGGTGGAAAAAATCTCCCATCACTGGCGCCACTGGCAGCGGGGAGATATTGTGGTGTTTTCGCCGCCACCGGCTCTGTTACTCCAGGGGTATCGCCCGGAGGATGTACTCATCAAGCGGGTGGTGGCCCTGCCGGGGGAAACGGTGGAAATTCGCCAAGGGCGGGTCTGGGTCAACGGCGAACCCCTGGAAGAACCCTATGTGGCCCAACCCCCGAACTATACCTGGGGACCAGCAGTGGTGCCGGAGGGGTATCTGTTTGTCTTGGGGGACAATCGCAACGCCAGCAACGATTCCCATGTGTGGGGGTTTTTGGACCAGCGGCTGGTGCGGGGGCGGGCCTGGGTGCGCTTTTGGCCCTGGCCAGTCCAGGTGTATGCCACATCGCCCCAGGGGGCCAGATTCTCTGAACGAGTGGCTGACCTAACCCTGTTAAGCCGGAGGAAGCACCAACCCTTGTCTGAGGATGCCGTTGGCGGTGGTTACGCCTGAAGAAAAGTCCCAGGGGCAACGTTGGTTGTCTGGAATTGGCCGGGATGGGGACGGCTAACTTTTCATCCAGGGAAGCCATCGCTTACACTGGAACCGGGGAACTTCCCGTCCGGTGGCAGCGGTCTTTGAGCTGACGGCAATGCCCACTACTGATTGAATAACTTGAATAACTAGGAGTGAATCATGGCTTTACCTGCACCTTCGGCCCCCCCCGACGTCCCCATTCGCCCTCACTCCGCAAGCATTGTTCCCCGCTCACGCACCGGCCAAGCCCCTTTGTCCCTGCGACGGGTTTATCGCCTGACTCAGGGGATGGTCATAGGCTTGAGTGGCGCAACTTTGGTGCTCTACGCCGCAACGGTTGGGGCAGAAATGTGCTGGCAGCGGCAATATGACTACCTACTGGCATTGCGTCAACAGCGTCAGGAACTTATGGCTGCGACAGCCGCGTTACAACGGCATTTGAGTCAAGCTCCAGTGCCGGGAATGGTGGCCCAAACCCCTGGCCAAACGGTGTTCATTCAGCCGGCCCCGCCCCGTCCGCCCCGTCCTGTACCGGTGCAGCCGACCCCCTTCTGGCCCCTCGAAGGATATTGACCATGGCGGTCACCCCTTTGCGCCCCAGTCAAGTACGGGTGCATTTGGCGCGGCAACGCTGGCGCTTGCGCTTGGTCTGGCTGGGGTTCACCCTAGGTGTGTTGGGGTTGGCGGCGCGCTTGGTCTATTTGCAGGTGGTGCAGGCGGAGTGGTTACGGGAACGGGCAGCGCAGCAACAAAAGGTCCTGGTGCGTCAGCCTTTGCCCCGCCGGACGGTGGTGGATGCCCAGGGGACGGTGCTGGCCCTGGACCAACCGGTGTATGAACTCTACGCCCATCCCCGCCTGTTCAAGCGACCGGCAGACCAGATTGCCCAGGCGTTAGCCCCCCTCCTGAACCGACCGGTGAGCGCGCTCATGCCGGAGTTGCAACGGGCACCCACTGGGATTCCCCTGGCGCGGGAACTACCGCCTGCCGTGGCCAACCAGATTGAACAGTTACGCCTGGATGGGTTGGAATTGGTGGCAGGGTTCCAGCGGTTGTATCCCCAGGGCCGGGTGGCGGCGGAAGTGGTGGGTTATGTCAACCGGGAACGCCGGGGCCAAGCGGGGGTGGAATTAAGCCAGGAGGAGTTGTTGCGCCAGACCAGTTTTCCGGCCTGGTTGACCCACGACGGGCGCGGCCATTACCAGAGCACCACCTTGCCCACCGGTTGGCTCCTGGACGACCCACGTCAGTTGCGGTTGACGATTGATGTGCGGTTGCAGCGCAGCGCCCAACAAGCCCTCCAGCAGGCCCTGACCCGTTTCCAGGCCAAACGGGGTGCAGTGATCGTCATGCGGGTCCAAGACGGAGCCATCCGGGCGCTGGTGGTGGAACCCAGTTATGACCCCAACCAGTTTTTTCGTTTTCCCTTGGAACGGTTCAAAAACTGGGCGGTAACCGACCTGTACGAGCCGGGGTCCACCTTCAAGCCCATTAATGTGGCCATTGCCCTAGAGAGCGGACGGGTGCGACCGGACCAGGTGGTTTACGACGAAGGACGAATCATTGTCGGGGGCTGGCCCATCCAGAACTTTGACGCCCAAGGGGGTGGTCTCTTGACCATTAGCCAAATCCTGGAGCGATCCAGCAATGTGGCTATGGTGAGGCTGATGGAACAGTTGCCCCGCGCCGATTACTACCAGGCCCTGCGCCGGTTGGGCTTGGGGGACGAACTGACTACCGATTTGCCCTTCATCAGCCCCACTAGCCTGAAATCCCGGGAGGAATTTGTCAACTATCCAGTGGAGGCGGCGACGGCTTCCTTTGGTCAGGGTTTGGCCCTCACCCCCCTGAAGTTGGCCCAACTCTACGCGGCTATCGGCAACGGCGGCTGGCTGGTGACCCCCCACGTGGTGGCCGGTCTATGGCATCCCCAGAACCGGGAATTGACCCCCCTGGCGCGCTCCCAACCGGTGCGGGTGTTTTCCCAGACCACCTGTGCGGCGGTGGTGCAGATGCTGGAACGGGTGGTGGAACGGGGCACGGGTCAACCGGCGCGCATCCCCCGTTATCGCCTGGGGGGCAAGACCGGCACCGCCCAGAAAGCGGGGGTGGGAGGCTACCGCAGCGGCAAAATCACCAGTTTTGTAGCTCTGTTTCCCGTGCCCCGGCCGCAATACGTGGTCCTGGCTGTGGCCGACGAACCCCAAGCCGCCAACGCCTTTGGCGCTACGGTCACTGCACCGGTGGTCAAGGCTGTCCTTGAACGCCTGATTGTCCTGGAGGGCATTCCCCCCAACGGCAAGTAATCTACAGGCCGCTGGCGTGCAGCAGGGTCTGGGTGTAGGGGTGTTGGGGTTGGGTGAGCACGTCTGCCGCCGGCCCGTACTCCACCATCTGTCCCTGGTGCAGCACCGCCACCGTATGACAAAAATGGCGCGCCACCCGCAGGTCATGGGTAATCCACACCAGTGTTAACCCTAATTCCTGGCGCAGGCGGGCCAGCAGTTCCAGGATTTGCACCTGCACCTGGGCATCCAGCATGCTCACCGCCTCATCGCAGACCAGCACCTGGGGTTGCACCAACAAGGCCCGGGCAATGGCCACCCGCTGTTGTTGTCCACCCGACAGTTGCCGGGGATAGCGAGATAACAAGGCCGGGGATAGACCCACCTGTTCCAGTACCCTAGCGATCCATGCCTGGGCTTGGCGTCCCTGGGCCAGGCGGTGAATGCGCAACGGCTCCTGCAAAATCTGTTCGACAGTCAGCAGGGGATTCAAACAGGCGCGGGGGTCCTGGAAGATGAGTTGGAGATGACGGCGATAGGGACGTAGTTGCCGGGGCCGGAGCGCGGTCACTTCCTGGTCTTGCCAGTACACCTGTCCCTGAGTGGGCCGGATAAGCCGCAACAGGATGCGGGCGCACGTACTCTTACCCGACCCCGATGCCCCCACCAGCCCCAAAGTTTCCCCTGGCCGCACCTGGAGGTCAATACCGTCAAGCACCCGTAACCGGGGCGGTGGTGACCAGCCCAAGACCTGACCTAGATGGCGAGGGGGCAACGGGTAATCGTGCACAATCCGGCGCAATGTTATACAGGGGGGCTGCTCCGGCAAAGGGGGCAAGGGCCAGGTCCGGGTTAAGGCCGCCTCCCGCAGTGCCTGGGTATAGGGGTGCTGGGGACAAGCAAGCACCTGGGCCACCAACCCCTGCTCCACAACATGTCCCTGGTGCAGCACCACCACCCGCTGGCAGTAGCGACTCACCCAGTGCAGGTCGTGAGAAATGAGCAGCAAACCCGGGGCCAAACGCACCAGCAGGTCTAGAATTTCCCGGGCGACCGTCCCATCGAGGGCGGTGGTCGGTTCATCGGCAATTACCAAACGGGGCTTGAGGAGCAACGCCAAAGCCATGCCCACCCGCTGCCGCATGCCCCCCGACAATTGGTGCGGGTACTGACCCCAACAGCGCCGGGGCAACTGCACCGCCTCCAACATCGCCAGCCCAATGGCCTTGGCCTCCTGGGCACTCAGCGACCGGTGCGCCTGCAACGTCTCCTGCAGATGCTCCCCCACCGTCATCAGGGGATTCAGGCGCGTCAGCGGGTCCTGGAACACAAACCCCACCATTTCCCCCCGCAGGCGCCGCAACTGCTGAGCCGATAGGGTGGTCACCTCCACACCCCCGATCCGGATATGCCCCTGCACCCGACTCCCAGGTGGCAACAGACCCACCAGCGCTCGTCCCAAGGTGGATTTACCCGACCCCGACTCCCCCACCACCCCCCACCGGTCCCCCCGCCCCCAGTCCAAAAGCAAATCCCTGAGGGACCCATCCCCCTCGGGATAGGCCACCCACAACCCCCGTACCGCCAGCAATTGGTCGCCCGTCACGCCCGCTCACTCCAGCTCGAACTCCTCCGCCAGGATTTGCTGCAACGTCACCTGGGTCCGTTCCGCAAAGGCCTTCACATCCACCAGCCGCAACAGCGTCGCCGCCACGACCAACAGCAGCACCTGAGTCCCGAACACCGGCACATAGGCCCAAAAGCTGGCGGCCCCAAACCAGCGCGTTCCCAACTCCAGCAGGCCCCCGCCGCACAGGGTAGATAAGGCCCGCGCCAGCGCCTGCGCCAGCCCCCAGGCTCCGATAAACGTCCCCGCCGTCTCCGCCAGCGTCAAATCCAGCATCAACGTCAACGCCCCCGTGGTAGTTACCCCCGACGCCACCCCAAACGCCAGCACCATCCCGGTAAACAGCCACACCTGCCCCAGCCACCCCGCTAGCATAATCCCTAAAAACGCCAGGGCCGAGAGAACGCACCCCAACACCGTCGTTGGTCGTTTCCCCAGACGCGGCACAATGGCAAACCCCGTCAATACTAGCCCCGCCAGCGTTCCCACCCCAAAATAGGCATTCAACCGCGTGGTCTGGGCAATCGGCATGTTAAAGACCATACCGCCGTAGGGTTCCAGTACCGGCTCCTGCATAAACAACCCCAGGGTCATACACAGCAGGAAGGTAAAAAACAGTCCCGTTTGAGGGCTAGCCGTGAGAATCCGCAGCGCCCGGCCCAAGGTGATCTGATCCTCCCGTTCGGCGATCCGTGACCGTTGCCGGTAGCGAGAAAATTTGGCTTCCACACCAGCGGTCGCCACCACCGCTAACCCGAAGACCACCAAAGGCACCACCGTAAACAACCGGTTCATCCCCACTCGGATCACCTCCGGCGGCGCATCCAGTTCCACCTGACGCAGCAGGCCACTACCCGTAATCGCACCGGCAATAATCCCCACCATCAACAGCGACCAGACCACCCCCACGATTTGGGAGCGATTGTCCTCATCGGAAATATCCACCAGCAGCGCCGCAAAGGGGGTCGAACTGGCGCTCACCGCCAACCCGTACAAGGCAAATCCCAGCCCCAGCAAGGCCACCCAAGCCCAGGTCGTTCCTGTCCATACCGCCGTCCCTTGTATCTGAGCCGCCACCTGCCAGGTGATTTGCACCACCGCCCAGGCCAAAAAAGCAAACGCCGCCGCCCCTAGCCACACATACCCCGTGCGATGGGTCCCCGCAATCGGGTGCGCATCCGACAACTGCCCAAACCACACCCGCGCCGGCGCCACCAACTGGTGCATGGCAATCACCCCCGCTGCCACCAACGGCGGAATGGCCAACTCGCTGATCATCACCCGGTTGAGAATTCCCAGCATCAGCACCGACATCATCCCCAACCCCGCCTGGAACAGACCCAAGCGCACCATCGTCCAGACCGTAATACGCGGATAGGCTTGCCTCATACCCTCACCCTCGGTCACTGCCCTTTTTCATTGTGGGACAATTGCCCGCCTGCCGCCACACTGGGGGGATTCTCCACTAGACCCACCAACCGCTGGTCATGCCCCGGACCGTCTTAAGAATTTTTTAATAATTCTTTACCCCCTGCCTCTGAAGCAAGGGCTAAAACCCCGACGGCGTCGCCCTCGCCTTTATATATCGTAAGCTTCTAAATTATAAAAAAATTCTAAAATACAGAGTTAGGGAATACCAAAAAATCTGAAGGTGCCCATCATGTACGACATAGAGCGATTACCGGCCCCAGGGATGGTGATCTACATTCCGGGTCAAGACCATTGTTTGGAGTTATTATCGGGCGCCTGTTGTCGGCTAGTATCCCTGCAATGGGGACGGCTGCCGGCAGATCCCCCCGGTTACAGCAGTTATTGGGTGCGACCCCTGGGCAGTCAACGGTCATTTTGGATACATTTGCCCTGGGCGGATGTGCTCGATCATCTGTATTCGGTGGGAACTTAACCGGTTAACAGTTGCACTGGTGATCCTAAATTGGGTAAAACCTAAGGAAGTTTCCCATCTGGACCCATGTCGTGACTTCGCCTCTGTTGCAGGCCGTTAATTTAAGTAAGCGGTTTGGGGGACTCTGGGCTGTCCAGGATGTCTCCCTAACCGTTGCGCCCCACAGCATCACTGGTCTGATTGGCCCCAACGGTGCCGGCAAAACCACCCTATTCAACCTATTAGCGGGTTCCCTACGCCCGGACGGTGGGCAAGTTTTCTTCCAGGGCCGAGAGATCACCGGGTTACCGCCCCATGAGATTTGTCGGCGGGGCCTTGTGCGGACGTTTCAAGTCGCGCGGGTGTTTAGCCGGTTATCAGTGCTGGACAATCTTCTGCTAGCGGCCCCCCACCAATTAGGAGAGCAACTGTGGCCGGTTTTATTGCAGCCCCAGCGGGTGGCCCACCAAGAGCGAGAGCTGCGCCAGCAAGCCATGGAAATTTTAGATTCGGTGGGGTTAGCGGCCAAGGCCCATGACTATGCCGGGTCCCTTTCGGGGGGGCAACGGAAACTCTTGGAAATGGCCCGTGCCCTGATGACCCGTCCCCAACTCCTGCTCTTGGATGAACCCGCTGCCGGTGTCAACCCCACCCTGATTAACCAAATGTGCGACTACATCCAAAAGTGGCACAAAAACGGCTTGACCTTTCTCATCATCGAGCACAACATGGATGTCATTATGTCCCTGTGTCACCAGGTGTGGGTCTTGGCGGAAGGGAAAAATTTAGCCGTTGGTACGCCCACGGAAATCCAAACCAATCCCCAAGTTCTGGAAGCCTATTTGGGTGTATAATACAATAGGCTCCGATGGGCTAAATGAATTGATTTATGGATTTTATGGATTTAGTGGCTGCCCTGAATGCTCTACCACCTGATGCCCGGGAGGCTTCCATCAACAATGTATTTGTCCAATCTGCCCTCTTGCCACAGCTAGGTTTTTCAACCACAGAAATCATCCCGGAATATGTTGTGGATGAACAGATCAATCGCAGGACAGATTTTGCCCTTCGCAAAGATAGGGATGGAGACATTTTTATACGAACAGAGAAGGATCCCTTTGTGCTGGTGGAGGTGGAGAGCAGGAGTAAGCAGATGGTTCCGGGTACGGCCGACTACAAAAAAGTGGTTAGGCAGTTAAAGGAACAGCTTTTAGGGAGTAGATGTCATTCAGTTCAGTGGGGTATCATCACCAATGCCAACCACATTCAGTTGTTTAGAAAGCATGGTAAAGTCATATTTCCGGCCACTGAGGTCTTGGAACTTACCCCCAACAATGTCAACTCTATTATTCGTGGTCTACGGGAAAGAATCCATAACCCTATTCGGGCCTTGACGGTGGCGATTTACAACAACAAAGGCGGGGTGGGGAAGACAACAACAACCATTAATTTGGGAGCCGTTTTAGCCCTCAAGGGTAAGAGGGTTTTATTGATTGATTTCGACTACAATCAACAGAATTTGACACAACGCCTAGGGGTCGAATCCTGCAAAGGTCTTGTATTTGAGTCCTTGACCAGCAGCCAAAGGAATCACCTGTCGTCTGCTGTTGTCCGGCGAGATTACGAAGTCAGGGTTAAGCCTGCTTCCCTCGTCAAGGTTAGCTTTGATGTCATTCCTGCGGACGCATCCATGTGGGAACTGGAGCACCTGCAGGAGCCGGCCTATAGGTTGCGGGACCAATTGAGATTTGCTTACACCCATTACGATTACATCTTAATTGATACACCTCCCGGGTGGCGTCTGATCAACAAGCTGGTCTTTTGGGCGGCAGATGTGGTTTTAATGCCGGTGCAGCCCTCCAGTTGTGATTCCATCAGGGGTGCGGCGGTAGCTATTGGTCGCTTTATACCGGAGGTCCGCAGGCAAAAGAAAAATGGTTTGCTGGGGGAGGAGATGTCTCTCCTGGAGCCGACTCCTGAGCCCTTGCCAATTTTCTTTAATAATGTCCGTAATGGTGAAAAGGCTGAACTCAAAAGAGCGCTCCAATTTATAAACGACCTGATTACGGAAAATCGTTCCTTGGCTCCCTTCCTTTTGCCAGAGGGCAAGCTACCCCACTGTCTACCTGGCTTTGCCTATATTGCTAGTGCTGACTTTGGGGAAAAACCAGCTGCTTTTTGTCACCAATATGCCTTTAACTATTACCTCGGTCTGGCCAGGAGGTATTTTTGCCATGATTGACACGAGCATAATCGGCAAGCTGATGTATCTTTATGTGGATGAGCTAGAACCAGGGGAGTCCCCAGAGGTGCCTGCCTTTGTTACCCGTGGGGCGGCGAACTTGCTGGGTAAGCTGGGGGGCCGGAATTGGTTGCCGATTGTAGTGAGCATCCTGGGGAAGGACCGTTACCAGGTGATAGGTAATGCCTTTACGTATGAGGTGGCCAAGGCTGCGGGACTCGAGCGGGTATGGTGTGTAGTGGCGGACAACCAACCGGAGACGGCTTTGCTTGCCCAGGTGCTTGCTCGGGAGAAGCTGCCGAAGATGAATCTTTGTCGAGCAAGTTGGGATGAGATTCGCGCTGGTCTTGAGTATCTGATAGGGGAGAAACGCCTGACGGGTGTACAGTTAGATGTTGCTACCCAAAAGATTGCTGATGCTCCTGGGCGGAAATACTGGACGACCTTTGAACCGATTGCCAAGTTAAAATGCCGGGTCAAGAAAAGCGAAATTGCGGCCTTTGGGGAGGTTTTCTATCTGGACCCCGAACCGGCGCCGCCGCCAATCGCGAGGATGAAGAAAGACGAGTTGCTTGCCTTGGCCCAAGAGATGGGGCTTGCTGTTAGTAAGAAAATGACAGTGGCGGTGTTGCGAACATTGATTGCACAGGCTTTGAGCCATTCTTGTAGCTGAAATTACGAAACTCCTGGTGCCGTGGCTGTTATCATTGCTCCGGTTGATGGGTAGGGTCAGATTGCAGATGAAACCGAGTGAGGTTTTTTCCCGGGAGGAGCTGGAGGCTTTGAACCAACGGTCCGATGCCCAAGGGTGGCGACAGGTGTTGGTCCATCTGGGGGTAATAGGGGTTACTGGATGGCTCTGGCACTGGGGTTGGACGCAGGGATTTGCTGGGGGATGGTTGGCTTTGCCGGTGTATGGGTTTGCTTTGGCGACGATGTTTGCCGCAGTGCATGAGTGTGTCCACCGGACGGCGTTTGCTACCCCCTGGCTGAACGATGCGGTGGCCTGGGTGGCCGGGGTGTTGTCGTTTTACAACAGTACTTTTTACCGGCGCTATCACCAGTGGCATCATCGCTACACCCAAATTCCTGGGAAGGACCCAGAGCTGGCGGAACCCAAACCGACTAACGGCTGGATGTATTTGTGGCAATTGAGCGGCCTTCCCTGGTGGTGGGGCAAGCTGCAAGGGCATGTTCGGGTGTTGCTGGGAGATTTGCAGGGGTGCCCCTACATCCCGCCGGAGGCGCAAGCAGCCGTACGCCGGTCCACAGCTGCGCAGTTGGCGGTCTATGGCTTGGCGATAGGGGTTTCTGCCTGGGCCGGGCGGCCCTGGTTTCTGATGGATTGGGTGGTGCCTTTGGCGGTGGGACAGCCGTTTTTGCGCTTTATCCTGCTGGCGGAACATACAGGCTGTACCTATGATGACAACCCCCTGACTAATACTCGTACGACGTTGACCGGGTGGCCGGTGCGCTTGCTGATGTGGAATATGCCGTTTCATGCGGAACACCATTTTTGCCCGTCGATTCCTTTCCATGCTTTGCCTAAGGCGCACCAGAAATTGCGGGATAAGTGGGCGTATCTGGCGCCGAGCTATGGGGCGGCCCATCGGGAGATCATCGCCCAGTGGGGGGGATGACGGGGGTCTGGACGGCTAAAGAGGTGGCGCTACAGTGTGGAGTGGTGCTGCCCCAGGTTCACATTGTCTATCAGACCTACGGGGAACTGGCGCCCAGGCGGGATAATGTGGTGCTCTACCCCACGTCCTACGGCGCTCACCACACGGATATTGACTGGTTGATTGCCCCGGATGGGATTCTCGACCCGACGCGCTGGTTCATTGTGATTCCCAATATGTTGGGCAATGGGTTGTCCAGTTCGCCCAGCAATGGAGGACTGCCCGGGCTGGCGGAACAGGGATGCTATGTGACCCACTGGGACAATGTGACGTTGCAGGCGCGGCTGCTGTGGGAAACTTGGGGGATCGAGCGGCTGGCGTTGGTATATGGCTGGTCCATGGGGGCGCAACAGGCCTATCACTGGGGGGCGCTGTACCCGGAACGGGTAGAACGGCTGGTGGCCCTTTGTGGTACGGCCCGGACAACCCCCCACAACCGGGTGTTTTTGTTGAGCTTGCGGGCAGCCCTGACGGCAGACCCGGTGTGGGATGGTCAGACGTTTCGGGGGACGCCGGAGCGGGGCTATCGTGCCTTTGCCCGTATTTATGCCAGTTGGGCGGTGTCCCAGGCGTTTTACCGGGCCAAGATGTACCAAACTTTGGGCTATCGGGATGTGGAGGATTACCTGGTGCGGGGGTGGGAGGCCAATTACCGCCGGCGGGACCCTCGGGATTTGCTGGCGATGCTAGATACTTGGCTGCGCTGTGATGTGGGTGACAACCCGCTGTATCAGGGGGATTATGAAAAGGCGCTGCGCTCCATTCGGGCTGCAACCCTGGTGATGACCTGCACGACGGATTTGTACTTCCCCCCGGCAGACTGTGCGGCGGAGGCGGCGATTATTCCCCAGGCCACCTTTCGCCTGATTCCTTCGATTTGGGGCCACCGGGCGGGCAACCCCTGGCAATACCCCCCCGATGCGGCTTTTATTCGCCGGGCGGTGCAGGAGTGGTTAGCGGCTTGACGCTTCTGTTTTTTTAACTACATTTTGCCGGCCCCGGCCCCCGGTTTAATAGCTCTCAATTCTGACGAAGCTACAGTTGCTACCATGACCCAAACCTTATCGGCCCTGGCGCAGGAACGGGGGATTCGTTATTTTTTGATTTCGTTTACGGATTTGTGTGGGGTACAACGGGCGAAGTTGGTGCCGGCGGCGGTAATTGACCGGATGCAGACCCAGGCGGGGTTTGCCGGTTTTGCGGCCTGGTTGGATATGACCCCTGCCGATGCGGACGTGTTTGCCCAGGCGGATGGGGCGGCGATGATGCCTTTGCCCTGGCAACTGGAGGTGGCTTGGCTGCCGGCGGATTTGACGACGGCTACGGGGGACCCTTTGCCCCAG
The DNA here is from genome assembly GCA_039794565.1 of Gloeomargarita sp. SRBZ-1_bins_9. Lineage (NCBI taxonomy): Bacteria > Bacillati > Cyanobacteriota > Cyanophyceae > Gloeomargaritales > Gloeomargaritaceae > Gloeomargarita > Gloeomargarita sp. SRBZ-1_bins_9. The sequence continues at coordinate 115,923 of JAUQVX010000005.1, forward strand.
ACGCCCCGGTTGGTGCTGAAACGGGTACTGCAACAGGCGCAGGCCCTAGGCTACCGGGTGAAAACGGGGGTGGAGTGCGAGTATTTTCTCCTGACGGCGGATGGGACCACCCTGGCGGATGCCTTCGACCGGCAGGCCAAACCCTGTTATGACCAACAGGCGCTCATGCGGCGGTTTGCTGTCATTAGTGAAATTTGCGATGCCATGCAGGCGCTGGGCTGGGGCGCGTATCAAAACGACCACGAGGATGCCAACGGTCAATTTGAGATGAATTGGCTGTATGACGATGCCCTGGTGACCGCCGACCGGCAGGCCTTTTTCAAGTATATGGTGAAGGCGATAGCGGAAAAACATGGGCTGCGGGCGACCTTTATGCCCAAACCGTTTGCCCATCTCACCGGCAATGGCTGCCATCTGCATTTATCGGTGTGGGATAGGGCTGGCGAAGTGAATCTCTTTGCCGATCCCCAGGACGATATGGGGCTGTCCCGTTTGGCCTATTACTTTATTGGGGGGGTGTTGCACCATGCGCCGGCCCTGTGTGCTTTCACTAATCCCACGGTGAACTCCTACAAGCGGATCAATGCGCCGGTGACGCGTTCAGGGGCCACCTGGTCGCCCAACACCATTAGTTACAGTGGCAACAACCGTACCCACCTGATCCGCATTCCCGACCCCGGGCGGTTTGAACTGCGGCTGGCGGATGGGGCGGCCAATCCCTATTTGCTGGCGGCAGCGGTAATTGCGGCGGGACTCGATGGCATCAAGCAACAGCGCGACCCCGGCCCCCGTTGCGACAACAATAACTACAGCGACCCCCTGCCCCCCGACCGCTATCCGGCCTTACCGGGTAATTTGTTGGATGCCCTGCGAGCGCTGGAGCAGGATACAACGCTGACGAGCCTGCTGGGGGAAGCCTTTGTGCGTGCCTACCTGAAGGTGAAACACCAGGAATGGCAGGAGTTTTGCCGTCAGGTCACCCCTTGGGAGCGAGAAACCACCCTGGACTGCTAGGATAAAAGCGCCGGCGTCTTGCGAACCAAACTAAGACCCCGCTGGTTCGCTCTGGTGTCCATGGTTCAGGGACGCCGGGCACCACCTAGGACCCTAGCGGCAGGACATAAACCAGTTCGTCGGTGCTGCTGGTCGGTTGGGGTACAAAGCCTAAGCGCTCACAAATTTTGCGCATGGCTACGTTGTGGGGGAGCATATAAGCCTCGAGTTGGCGCACACCCTCTTGGCGGGCAATATCGATCAGGCGCCGGAGCAATTCCGTCCCGAGTCCCTGGCGCTGGTAGCGGTCGGCAATGATCATGGCAAATTCAGCGTTGTCGGAGTTGTGGTAGCGGCTGAAGCGCCCTACGCCAATCACCTGATGTCGCCCTGTTGCTGGGTCTTTGTAGTCGGCCACCAGCACCATTTCTCGGTCGTAGTCAATAAAACAAATGCGAGTCAAGCGCTCATGGGCAATGCGGTGCTGGAGCTTCAGCAGATGCGTATAGCGCATGTACACACTTTCTTCTGACAGCATGTGATGAAATTCCACCAGCAGCGGTTCGTCCTCGGGGCGAATCGGGCGAATCGTCACGCGCAACCCGTTGTTGAGCGTAAAGCAGCTCATGTACGGGGTGGGATAGGGGCGAATGGCCAGCTTGGGGGGGTCTCCCCGGCGCAACACCACCCGCGCATCCAAGGCTAGCAGCCCCTCTGGAGACGCCAGCAAGGGATTGATGTCCATTTCTTGAATCTGGGGCTGTTCGACGACCAGTTGGCTAAAACGCACCAGCAACTGGGCCAAGGCTTCCACGTCCACTGGGGGGCGACCCCGGACCCCCTGCAGGGCTTGGTAAATGCGGGTGCGCTCCATCAGGCGCTTAGCCAGGGTGCTATTGAGGGGGGGCAACCCTAGCGACCGGTCCTGAAACACCTCCACCAGTTGCCCGCCGCTGCCAAAGACCACCACCGGTCCAAATTGGCTATCCACGCTGCTGCCGACAAGTAACTCATAGCCCTGGGTGGTGACCATCGGCTGCACTGTCACCCCTTGAAAGGCCCCTGGTTGCCGTGCCTCGACCTGGTGGTGAATGTGGGCAAAGGCTGTCTGCACCGCCTCGGCATTACGCAGATTTAACTGCACACCCCCCACATCACTTTTGTGGGTAATCGTGGTGGAAAGCAACTTGAGCACCACCGGATAGCCTAACTGCTCCGCCAGAACAACCGCTTCCTGTGGGGTATGAGCCACCAGCGTCGGCACCGTGGGAATGCCGTAGGCCTGCAAAATCTGCTTGGCTTCGTATTCAGTAAGTAACGTGCGGCCGGCCTGGAGCGCCTGGGTACATAGCCGCTGCACCAGCAGACGGTCAGGCGTGAATTCGTCCGAATCAGATGGTAGGTGGGGCGTTTCGTACAGGGCCTGCAAATTGCGGCTGTAGCGCCACATGTAGTTGAAAATCTGGGCAGCGGTGTCGGGATAACTGAAGGTGGGAATCCCGGCGGCATTTAGAGCCTGCATGGCTGGCGCTACACTTTCTCCGCCCATCCAACTGGCCAGGATGGGTTTGCGACTGCGTTGGGCGCAGGCAATGAGTTGGTGAGCCGTTTCTGTAGGTTGGGACATGGCCTGGGGTGTAAGAATCACCAGCACCGCATCGCTATTGGGGTCCTGCACCACGACGTCCAGCACCTGGGCGTAACGTTGGGCATCGGCATCCCCCAGAATGTCCACCGGATTGCCGCGGCTCCAGTGGGGGGGAAGCATTTGGTCCAGTTGGGCGATAGTTTCCGGAGCCAACGACGCCAGTTGCCCACCCCCGTGGAGGTAAGCGTCAGTGGCAATCACCCCCGGCCCCCCCGCATTGGTCACAATCGCCAGCCGGTTCCCCTGGGGAAGCTTGGGTTGCTTCGAGAGCACCTCCGCCATGTCAAATAGGTCGGAAATGTGGTCCACCCGCAGGACCCCACACCGTCGGAATGCGGCACTGACCACCTCATCGCTACCCGCCAGCGCACCCGTGTGGGAAGTAGCCGCCTGGGCCGCTGCGTCCGTCCGTCCCGCTTTGAGCACAATGATGGGCTTGGTCAGGGCCACCTCCCGCGCCGCCGACAAAAACGAACGGGCATCACCAATGGATTCCATATACAAAACAATGCTTTTGGTGTGGGGGTCATCGGCCAGGAAATCCATCAAATCCCCCCAGCCCACATCCAGCATGGTGCCGATGGACACAAAGGCGCTAAAGCCAATGTTCTCCTGCAAACTCCAGTCCAGAATGGAGGTACACAGCGCCCCACTTTGGGAAATAAATCCCACCGACCCCGGCCGGGCCATAGCGCTGGCAAACGTGGCATTGAGACCGGTGATAGGATTCATCACCCCTAAGCAGTTGGGGCCAATGATACGCATGGACCCAGCATTAGCCCGGATTTGCTCCTCCAGCGCCAACCCTTTTGCCCCCGTCTCCCGAAAGCCCGCCGAAATAATAATGGCCCCCTTGACCCCCGCCTGGGCGCATGCGGCAACCACCCCCGGAACCGTCGGCGCCGGCGTGGCAATCACGGCCAAATCCACCGGGTCCGGCACGGTGTGGATACTGGGGTAGGCCTTGATGCCCAGGACACTAGCGCGTTTGGGGTTTACCGGAAACACCGTCCCCCCAAAGGGCGTGCTGATGAGATTCCACAACAGCGTGCGCCCCACACTCCCTGGGCGTTCGCTGGCCCCGATGACGGCTACGGTACGGGGGCGAAAGATGGCCTCCAGGGGAGAGCGGGGCCGGGTGCGCCAGACATCGGCGACCTTTTCCGGGACCGGCAACGGTGTCACTAAATCCATATCCCCCCTACTGAGTCGTGGACACCAAAGCCAGCGGCTCCTGTTGGTGATAGAGCACACTTTCAAGACGGCAACCGCGGTAGGCCAGGATATAGAGTTCCTTCAGGTCGCAGATCAGGGGATAGCGGGGGTTAGCACCCGTGCACTGGTCATCAAAGGCCTGCTCTGCCATCTTTTCCACCTGCTCGTAAAACGCCCGCTCCTGGTCCGGCAGCGCCTCCTTGATAGACATAGGCAGCTCCAGCTCCCGCTTGAGATTTTCCACTGCCTCCACCAGCCGCTCCACCTTTTCCTCCGCCGTTTGGCCCCCTAACCCCAGGAAGTCAGCAATTTCGGCGTAGCGCTGCTTGGCGTGGGGATGGGTGTACTGCGGGAAAATGGCCTGCTTAAACGGCGCATCCGTAGCGTTGTAGCGAATGACATGGGCAATCATCAAGGCGTTGGCCAAGCCGTGGGGCAAATGGAACGTGGACCCCAGTTTATGGGCCAGGGAATGGCAAATCCCCAAAAACGCATTGGCAAAGGCCATCCCGGCAATGGTGGCGGCATAGTGCACCTTCTCCCGTGCCACCGGGTCTTTGGCCCCGTACTGATAGGCCCTGGGGAGATAGGTAAACAGCAACTTGATCGCCTCCAGCGCCAGCCCCTCGGTAAATTCCGTCGCCAGCACCGACACATAGGCCTCCAAGGCGTGGGTCAGGGCGTCAATCCCCCCGTAGGCAGTGAGTTTTTTCGGCAGGTGCATCACCAATTCCGGGTCCACGATGGCCATCGTCGGCGTCAGGGCGTAGTCTGCCAAGGGGTATTTGATGCCGCTGCGGTCATCGGTTACCACGGCAAAGGGCGTCACCTCCGACCCCGTCCCAGACGTGGTGGGAATCGCCACCAGGATGGCCTTTTGCCCCAATGGCGGTAGGGTGTACACCCGCTTGCGAATGTCCATAAACCGCATGGCCACCCCGGCGAACTCCACCTCCGGATGCTCATACATCAGCCAGATGACCTTAGCCGCATCCATGGGCGACCCACCCCCCACCGCAATGAGCACATCCGGGTTAAAGCTGCGGCACCGCTCCAGGCCCTTTTCCACATCGCTCAGTTTCGGGTCCGGCTGCACCTCACAAAACACCTGAAATTCCATTCCCAGTTCTTCCAGCACCTGCTCGACGGGCTTGAGCATCCCCAGGTCAAACAGGGGCTTGTCCGTGACGATGAAAGCTCGCTGTTTGCCTTGAAGTTCCCGCAGGGCCACCGGCAGGCAGCCGTATTTGAAATAAATCTTGGGGGGTACCCGGAACCAGAGCATGTTTTCTCGCCGGTCCGCCACCGTTTTGATATTCAGCAAATGCTGCGGCCCGACATTGGCCGACACCGAATTACCCCCCCAGGTGCCACAGCCCAAGGTCAAAGACGGGTCCAGCTTGAAGTTGTACAGGTCGCCGATGGCCCCCTGGGAAGAAGGCGTATTCACCAACACCCGACTGACCGGCACCTGCTGCTCAAAATAAGCAATGTCGTCTTTATTAGCTGGGTCGGTATAGAGCGCTGCCGTATGGCCCCGGCCCCCGAAATTCACCACCTGCGCCGCCAGCGCCACCCCGGCGTAAAAATTCGGCACCCGATACATCGCCAACAGGGGCGCCAGTTTTTCGTAGGACCAAGGTTCCGCTTCCCCAACCGTTTCCACCTCGCCAATGAGCAGACGCGTCCCCGGCGGCACCCTAAACCCGGCTAGTTCCGCAATTTTCTCCACCGGCTGGCCCACAATCGCCGGATTCAAGCGCCCCTCGGCCAAGATGATCTGCCGCACCCGGTCGGTTTCTTCTGGCGATAGGATGTAGGCTCCCCGGCGCCGGAACTCCGCCTTGACCGATTCATCAATGGCCTCCACCACGATCACCGCCTGTTCCGACGCGCAGATCAGGCCGTTATCGAAAGTCTTGCTCAGCAGGATAGAACTCACCGCCAAGGGAATATCAGCACTGGCGTCAATCAAAGCAGGCGTATTCCCAGCCCCCACCCCCAAGGACGGATGCCCTGACGAGTAAGCCGCCTTCACCATCGCCGGCCCACCGGTAGCCAGGATCAGTTGCACATCAGGGTGCTGCATCAGCGCCTGGGACAGGGGCACCGACGGCTCATCAATCCAGCCGATGACCGGGTCCGGCGCACCGGCCGCCACCGCCGCCTCCCGGATGATCTGGGCCGCCGCAATCGTGCATCGCTTAGCGCGGGGGTGGGGAGAAAAAATAATGGCATTGCGGGTTTTCAGGGCAATCAGCGCCTTGAAAATCGTGGTGGACGTTGGGTTTGTTGTCGGCACAATACCGGCAATGATCCCCACCGGTTCGGCAATTTTTTTCAGGCCAAAGTGAGGGTCCTCCTCAATCACGCCACAGGTTTTCAGGTCCTTGTACTTGTTATAGACCATCTCGGCGGCAAAGTGATTTTTGATGACCTTATCTTCCACCACCCCCATACCCGTTTCTTCCACCGCCATTTTTGCCAGGGGAATGCGGGCTTCGTTAGCCGCTCTGGCCGCCTGATGGAAAATCCGGTCCACCTGTTCCTGGGAAAAACGGGCAAATGCCTCCTGCGCCACCTTTACCTGGGCAATCAATTCGTTCAATTCCTGTTCGTTGGTCACCCGCATCGTTACTCTCCTCCTAAAATAACGTTTCCCTTATCCACACGCTCTACAACCACCTGGCTTAATATTCCTAGGTAAAAACGCTCACCTACTTTCAGCCTACAAAGGGGGAGACGTTGGGCCTGGGAAACTTCAACTTCTCCTTAGGATCAAGGGGTAAACAATCCCCGTGACCGAAAAACGGCCTTGGTAGCCTCCACCTGTTCCGGTGTGGGTTCCGGCGTGTCCTTGAGCAAATATTCCAGGCCCAATTGCTCCCACTTGTACTCCCCCATTTTGTGAAACGGCAGCACCTCAACCCGCTCCACGTTGTGCAAAGTCGCCACAAAATCCGCCAGCCCGGCGATGTTGGGGACCGGGTCCGTCAACCCCGGCACCAGGACAAAGCGAATCCAGGTGGGTTTACGAATCTGGTCCAGATAGCGGGCCAGGGCCAGGGTTGGCTCCAGCGACACCTGGGTCACCCGCCGATAAATCTCCGGGTCAAAGGATTTGATATCCAGCAGCACCAGGTCCGTATGGGCCAGCACCGGTTCCGCAACGCCAATCGGGCAATAACCCGACGTATCCAAGGCGGTATGCAACCCCAACCCGTGACACCCCTGGAAAATCGCCGCCGTGAATTCCGGTTGCATCAGGGGTTCACCACCACTGACCGTCACCCCACCCCCCTTGGCCAGATAGGAGCGGTACTTGGCAATTTCCGCCACCACCTCCCCGGCCGTCACCTCCCGCCCTCCCCAAAAATCCCGGCAATCCGGGTTATGGCAATACAGGCACCGCAGAGGACAGCCCTGGGTAAACACCACAAAGCGAATCCCTGGACCGTCAACGGTGCCCATGGTTTCGTAGGAGTGAATCCGGCCCTTAACGGCGCTCGTGGAAGGTGCGGTTGATGACATCCCACTGTTGCTCGCGGGTCAGTTTAATGAAGTTCACCGCATAGCCCGACACCCGAATGGTCAACTGCGGGTACAGCTCCGGGTGCGCCATCGCGTCCAAAAGCGTTTCCCGCCGCAGGACGTTGACATTGATGTGGTGCCCGCCGTCGTGGAAGTAGCCATCCAGCATGGCCACCAGGTTACCGACCCGCTCCTCCGGCGTGCGCCCTAACGCCTCTGGCACGATGGAGAAGGTGTTGGAAATGCCATCTAAGGCATCGGCGTAGGGAAGTTTGGCCACCGACGCCAAAGACGCCAGCGCCCCACAACAGTCTCGGCCGTGCATGGGATTGGCGCCCGGGGCAAAGGGTTGTCCAGCTTGCCGGCCATCGGGCGTTGTCCCCGTCTTCTTGCCATAGACCACGTTGGAGGTAATCGTCAGCACCGATTGGGTGGGCACCGCCTCCCGATAGGTCCTGTGCTTACGTAGCTCCCGCATCATCGTCTGCACCACCCACACCGCCAGCTCATCGGCCCGGTCGTCATTGTTGCCATAGGCGGGATAACTCCCCTCTATCACAAAATCCACCGCCAGACCCCGTTCATCCCGGATGGGTCTGACTTTGGCGTATTTGATAGCCGCCAGGGAATCCGCCACCACCGACAACCCGGCAATGCCACAGGCCATGGTGCGGTACACATCCCGGTCGTGCAGGGCCATTTGCAACCGCTCGTAGCAGTACTTGTCATGCATGTAGTGAATAACATTGAGCGTGTTGATGTAGGTGCGGGCCAGCCACGCCAGGACCTGCTCGTAGCGCTGTTGGACCTCCGCAAAATCCAGCACCTCGCCGGTGATGGGGGGCATAGGTGGCGCCACCTGTTCTCCCGAGATTTCATCCCGCCCGCCGTTGATGGCATACAGCAGGGCCTTGGCCAGATTCACCCGCGCCCCAAAAAACTGCATCTGTTTCCCGATGCGCATGGCCGACACGCAGCAGGCAATGCCGTAGTCATCGCCAAAATAGGGGCGCATCAGGTCATCGTTTTCGTATTGGATCGAGCTGGTGGCAATGGAGGTTTGGGCGCAAAAACGCTTGAAATGCTCCGGCAGCCGTTCCGACCACAGGACCGTCAAATTGGGTTCCGGCGCCGGCCCCAGGTTGTACAGGGTTTGCAAAAAGCGGAAACTGGTTTTGGTCACCAAAGGACGCCCATCTTCTCCCATGCCGCCGATGGATTCCGTCACCCAGGTGGGGTCTCCCGAAAACAGCTCGTTGTACTCCGGCGTCCGCAGGAACCGCACCATGCGCAACTTCATCACAAAGTGGTCCACCAGTTCCTGCACCTGCGTTTCCGTCAGCCGTCCCTGGGCTAGGTCCCGCTCGCAGTAAATATCCAGAAACGTGGACACCCGTCCCAGGGACATGGCCGCCCCATTTTGTTCCTTCACTGCCCCCAGATAAGCGAAATACAGCCACTGGAAAGCCTCCTTGGCATTGGCTGCCGGGCGGGAAATGTCGAACCCGTAGCTGTGGGCCATTTGTTCCAGCTCCCGCAGTGCCTTGATTTGTTCCGCCAGTTCCTCCCGCAACCGGATGGTGGCCTCGTCCATGTCCCGGTCATCCAGGGAGTGCAACTGGGCCTGTTTATCGGCAATCAGCAGGGCTGTCCCGTAAAGGGCCACCCGCCGGTAATCGCCAATGATCCGCCCCCGCCCATAGGCATCCGGCAAGCCGGTAATAATCCCTGAGCGGCGACAAGTGCGCATCTGCGGCGTATAGGCATCAAACACCCCATCGTTATGGGTTTTGCGGTACTTGGTGAAAATTTCTTCTGTTTTCGGGTCCAGGTGATATCCGTAGGCCTCCAGGGCATTTTTCACCATGCGAATCCCCCCAAAGGGCATCATCGCCCGCTTAAGGGGTTTGTCCGTTTGCAGTCCCACGATTTGTTCCAGCTCCCAGTCAATATAACCCGGTGGGTGAGCGGTAATACTCGAAGGCAAGCAGGTGTCCGCATCGAGAACCCCACCTTTTTCCCGCTCCTGGCGCATTAAGTCAAGTACCTCGGCCCAGAGTTTTTGTGTCCGTTCCGTCGGCCCTGCCAAAAATGACCCATCGCCGGTGTAGGGCGTGTAATTGCGTTGGATGAAATCTCGCACATCAATTTGCGTTTGCCACACCCCTGGTTGAAACCCTTGCCATTCTGGTCGCAAGACTTCTGCCGTAGCAGTTGGCCCTGATGTTGCCCATGCTTCCCAACCTTCTTTGGCCATGGCTATCACCTCCCTGGGGAGCCTACGCTATCTACTCCCCATTTCCATTATCAGACGGTGTCCTCGGGCCGCCAGACAGACTTTCGATTTTGTTAAAGTTTACCGATGACGTTAGTAGGCCACTTTTTGTTCCCGTTTGGTAGAATTGGGGGCAACTGAGAACGAAGGGGCATGGCCGTAGGTTATCGCTGGCTGGTGGCAGGTGGTTGCATTGCTGGTCTGAGTTTTATCGTTGGTTTTCTTGTTACCAGAAATGCGCGTCAGGCTTTTGTCACCAGTGCCATTGCCACCACCGCAGCCGGTGCCAGTTCTTTGTTGGTCCGAAAGTTGGGGCAACCCACTTCTGAATCGTCCGAGCCATCAAACCAACTGGCCCAGGAGCGGGAGTCCCTGCGACAAGCCATTGAGCTACTTGGCAACCGCCGTCGTTGGTTAGAGAGCCAGTGTCAGGAACTGGAGACCCGCCAGCAGAGCCTCCAAACGGACCTTGATGCGTGCCATCAGCGCCTGCAAACCCAGCAACAGCAGCTGGATGCCCTGATAGCCCAAGAACAGACCCTGCAACAGCAAATCCAGCAATTGCGCCAAGAAATTAGGCATCTGGAGCAACAGCAACAGGAACTGGTCAGGCAAAACGCCCAGTACGTCCAACAACGGGAGCAACTGCTCCGCGAGCAAGATAGCCTAAGACAAGCACTGGCGGAGTTAGAACATCAGCGCCAAACCCTCAACCGAGACATTGGCAATTGCACCGAACAGCAACAACAACTACAGCAAGCAATCCAAGCCCTGCAGCAGACCAAAGAAGCCCTGGACCAGCAGGTCAATCTTTTGGCATCTCAGGAGCAACAGCATCAGCAACAGTTAGCCCAAATCCAGCAGCAACTGCAATCCCTTCAGCGGGAAATCAGTCACCTCAACGAGCAGCGCCATCAGTTGGTGACCGAAATTGCGCATTTAACCCAACGCCAGCAAACCCTACAGGCAGAAATCACCGCCCTAAAACAGCAGCAAGCGGAGGAGCTAGCCACCCGCCAAGTCCAGTATCGAGAACAACTGCAGAGACTGGAGGTGCAGCGGGACCAACCCCAACCTGTACCAGTGGAGCCGGAAAGTCTGCAAATTGCCGCGAAAGACGAAGGACGAGATGAACATGAAAAAAGCAAATTGGTTGGTCCCATTATTGCCAAAGCCCCCAAATTTATACCGTTGGTCCCACCCCAAGATTTTCGGCTGAGCGACCTTGACTGTACCGAGTGGTTATGGGAGGAGGTTTTGTGGCCCCGCTGTCGGAAACAAAACCCTGTTTTTCTTGGCAGTATTTGTTTACCCTTGCGAGATACCCACGAAACCTGGGGCACGGAAACCATTTGGAGGGTTGTTGCGCAAAATTTGCGGGACCTGGGGAGCAACTACCTGAACTATGAATCAGCCCTTGAGCGCTATGACGATGCCCAAAATCGTTACTGGCTCAGGATCATTACCTTTGCTCTGGCGGAGTACGCCTACTACATGGATTCTGGGAAGGACTCTGGATTCTGGGAAGGACTCTGCAAGCAATGGGAACTCCCCAATGAAACGAAGGTCCATAACGGTCTGCGGGAAATTGCCCACAAGGGTATTCGTCTGCTCAAATTACCCATTGCGGAAGATGGTCATGCGATTGTCTCCACGCTCTGGTTGCAAAGTGGCATTCCCCGCCAGAACCTGAACCATTTTGCCGATGCCATTGTGGATTTGGGAGCGGAACTCAACTGGGAGCAAATCAGGGATAGGGATGCCCGGTGGCTTTCCCAAAAACTCCTGGATATTTGCCAGGCCCGATATCCAAGTAGAAAGCTACTGGAGCGCTTTTTGAAGTACAGTTGCCGAGCAGATGCCGAGCCTATCGCCGGGGAGATTGTGCAGGACATTGCTCAGGTTGCTTTGGCGCTTAGGGCCCACAGCAGGTCACCGGATATTCTGCTGGATGACGCCCAGCGCCGGGAATTCCTGGTTGAGGAGGAAAACATTAAGTTTCAGTTTTTCTTGAGGGACTGGGAAGCGGTTGCCCAAATCCTCACCCCCGAACGTCCTGGCCGCAATTGGTTAACCATCCAGCGCAGGCCACTTACCCTATCGCTTGATGTCGAAACCTTGGATGTTCAACTCACGCTGCCTGGGCAATATCTCCAGCACATCAATTGGTCGCCGGGGGTGTGTTGCATTCCAGAGGCGGGCTGGCGGGGGCAGATTGATGCCTCAGGACAGGTGATGGTGGAAGAACTCACCCAGACCCTCTATGGTGTGGCCGAAAAGTGGGTCTGGCGACTGCTGGATGCCCAGGGCAAAGAATTGTTGCGTTGGGAGGCCAAGGGGGTTGCTGCCGACTTTCCGGTGCTGATGTTTGACGCCCAGTCAGGTGAGTACCTGCTACCGACCGCCGGCATCAGGGACACAGGGGAAATTTTCTGCTTTACCGACAGCCGTGGGGCATTCCCGGAATTGGTGGGTGTGGCAGTGGTGGAAACGGATGTGCCTTGCAGCTTAGCGGGTTGGCGTGGTCAACGCCTGCAACTGACCCGTCCCCTGGGGGAATTGCGATTTCCCTTTGGCAAGGTGACATGGAAGCTGTTCTCGGCGGATACTTGTCTGCGCGGCCTATCATTACCCCGCCAAAAAACCACTTACCTCGAGGTACCCGTGCTCTGGTACTACCGCCACGCCCAGGATGAGCAGCTAACGGTGACCATTGAGGGGAAGGAATCACCGGTGCGGGTGGAGGAAGCCCTACCGGCTGTGGCCAGCGGGGGCTGGTTGAGCGTTCATTTAGAGACCTGGATCCAACAGCCCGGCAGTTATCGGGTCCAGCTGCAGGATTGGTCGCAGGAGTTTGATGTTCTGTCCCAATATGCCGTCACCGAAGCGGATGTGCCAACTTTGCCAACGGTAGAAATATGGGGCAGCCAGGGCCGTCCCCTGCAGGAACTCCCCCTCCGGGTCTATCAGTCTTCTGACTTTTGGGCAGAAACGTTAACGATCAAGGGTCTGTGGCCTTTGGAGTTGGTAGAACTCCTGTTAGCTGGTGACGATGCCCAGGTCCCTGCCTGTCAAACCAGGCCAGCCGATAAACAGGGGCAACTGGTGGTGGAGTTGGCCAGTTTGCGGGATTTACTCCCAGGAGCCACTTGTCTCTCTTACCGACGGGCCGATGGGTTATCGCAGCCACTGCTGGTGCTAGCCAAACCGGCTGGGCAATGGCGGGATAAGATGCTCTTGCTCACCGGTTTAAACCCCCATTTGGACTACAGGCTGTTAGGCTGGAATTTACTGCACCCCCATGCCGGTTATGTGGAAATCCCGCTGGAGAGGTCCCCGGCAACGGAGGTGTCACTGGCATCTTTGCATCCCGGTATCTACTACTGGTGGCTGGTGGATGGGCAACAGACAGAGATTGGCATGGGTTGGTGGTGTGGTTACCAGTTGTCTGACTTCCGCGACCCTGCCGACGAAAACCTGGCTGATTTCTACTACTCCATCCTGCGCCAGGATTGGGTCAATCGGTTTCAGAAGGTTGCCCGGCACCTGAATTGGGATAAGGACTGGCTCCGGCAGGTGTTGCTTTCTCTCCAGCAGGGGAACTACCATTTCCCGACGTGGCTGAATGCCAGGGCATTGATGGCGAAACTCCAGGCCATCTTAGAACCTGTGGAGGGCTTGTGGTATCGGGTTGGTACCCAGCCAGGCAAAAGGGGTGATTTTTACCAGGAGCTACTGCACAAAGTGCGCCAAGAGCATCTCTGGCATGTCATTCTGGATTACCAACGCCATCCAGACAAAAGCCAACGAGATATCGCCCTGCTGAAGCTGAGCCATTTAGAGGCCGCCCGTCCTGTTTTGGAATCTCTAAGCAGCTACCAGTGGCTCAGTCGGCAGCCCCTGACACCCCAAGAAGTGGCTGAGCTCCTACCCGATGAAACCAGTCATGGATAAAGGGACGCTGTCTAGAAAAATCATCACACTTTTGAGTCAGTGCCGTCATCCGGTCAGGCCTGCTTTGCCAGTTGCCTTGCGCCGGGTGGAGATTGTCCATGCTCTGTGCCGGTGCCTGGCGCCTGGTCAGCCGGATGAACAATTCGCCGCTACCGTCCATGGGGCCTTGCGCGAACTGAAGCTGTTGGGGGAGGTTTTGGAGGGCATCAACAACTATTACTGCATAGCGCCGCCTACAGTCCTGGCTGTTGGTCCAGATAGGTTAGCTGGATATGCGGAGTTTCGGGGGGATCGGGCTTATCTGCCCCTAGCGCACCAGATTCTGCAAACCAGCAACCCTGGCGAAGAAAAATTGCTGCCGCGCCTAGAGGACCTGCAGCAGGCCAAAGTCGAGCTAAACCGGCGTTGCATTCGCTTGGTGACGTTGCAGGAGTTGATAGAGCAATTGCCCTTGCCGAGTAAACCCCAGCTATGGGAAAGCCAGGTGCTTACGGAACCACCGGCAGGCGGTCGGCTTTGGCGATACATTCCTGGGCAGTGCAACCAAAGGGACCGCTGGCAGCCCTTAGCTCAGGAGGACTTGACCCCTGAGAGTCTGGTTAAGAGGGACGGGGGCAAAGAAGAAGCCTATTTTTGGTTTGAAGACGGGAGATGGTATTCCCTGACCAAGGACAAGGCTATTTACACCATGTTCTATCTAGACCGCCGGGATAAACATCCCTTGTCCATTCAGCTAAAGGCAGACGGCCAACTCGATGTGCGTCACGTTTATCTACCGGAAGCCTACTACCACTGGTGCGAGAGACATTTGCAGAGGCTAGACCGAGGTATTTACGGCGTTGAGCAGCACAAGACTAGACTGGTGAAAATGCTTTTTGAGCGGTTGGGGTGTGTTTACCATGAGCCACTATCTTGACCCGGTGGCCGTTATCGAAAAGACCCGGGATGATTTGGTTCGTTATCTATTGACGGCCTATCCCTTGCGGGATGAGCAGTTGCGGCAGCAACTCAGGGCAGAGCTAGAAAAACCCGGCAACATCTGGCAGGTTCCCTATCTGGAGGGGACGCAACCCTACCGCCCTTCCCTCACCTTGCGTCAACTGACGGCCCAAGGCGTTTTACACCCCAACATCCTCCACTTTTTCCACCCAGATCGACCCCTTTACCACCATCAGGTGGCTGCCATCGAGGCTGTGGTAGCCCGGCAGGAAAACATTGTCGTGGCCACCGGGACCGGCTCCGGTAAAACGGAATGCTTTCTCATTCCCCTAATCGACACCCTGCTCAAAGAAGGTATGGCCCTCCAACACAGCGGTGTCCGGGCCCTCATTCTATACCCCATGAATGCGCTGGTCAATGACCAAATCAAACGCCTGCGCGCCATCTTGTGTCATCAACCGGGGACGGACGCGCTGATTAAATTTGGGTTTTACACCAGCCGCACCGGTCACAAGGCCCAAGAGGCTGTGGCTCAACTTTTTGATGAATTGGCAGCCTACAGCGACGAGGAACTTTTGCAATTAATTGCCCCCGAAAGGTGCAGTGAGGCCCAGGCCCTGCTGGCGGATGGCCATCGCGATGAAGTCGTTACACAAGCGGTGCAAAACCTACGAAACGTGCAGTGTCTTTCCCGGGAGGACATCCAATCTTCGCCACCCCATATCTTGGTGACGAATTACTCCATGTTGGAGTACATGCTCATTCGTCCCAGGGAGCGTCAGGCCATTTTTGAGCGCTCGCGGGGCTACTTTCGCCTGCTGGTGCTGGATGAGGCGCATACCTACGATGGTTCGGTGGGCACGGAGGTGGCCATGCTGCTTAATCGGCTGAAATATGCCGTGGGGATAGAGACGGCAGGGCAATTGCGCTGTATCGCGACCAGTGCCACCTTGGGTGACCCGACCGCTGATGCCCAAATCCAACAGTTTGCCCAGGATTTATTCGGTGAACCTTGCCAGCGTGTCATTCGGGGCGAACGGGTATCGGTTCAAGAAAGACTGGGACCAACCTATCCGTTGCCTGATCACCTGCAGGGGGAAGAGGCCTATGAGTACTTTTGTGCCTTGCAATTGCCGGATATCCATGCCGACTTGGCTGCCTGGGAAAAGGAACTGAGTGACATTGTGCCCCAAGCACAACTGGCCCAGGCCAAACAGCAGGTCCAACAGTTAACCCCGCCCGAACAAATCCACCGTTTTCTTTGGTATGCCCTGAAGTCCCATCCCCTGTTTCAGCGGGTCATTGAGCTATTGGCTACAGGACCAAGACCTTGGGAGGAAGTTGCTGCTTTACTTTGGACGGCTCACTCCGGTTTAGATGGCACGATTGCGGAGAGCCAAAAACGGCACATGCAGCAAGCGCTGGCCCATCTGTTGCAATTAGGGACTCTGGCACGGGAATCACCAGACCAGCTGCCGTTGCTGCCTGTGCGCCTGCATCTGTTGTTTCGCAACATGGATGGTCTTTACGCCTGCATCAACCCCCAGTGTTCTGGTGTAGAAAACCATCCCCGGCGACGCTACGGCAAACTTTATCTCCACACCAAAGACGTTTGTGACTACTGTCAATCACCGGTGCTGGAATTAGCCAGTTGTCGTAAATGTGGACAGGTTTACAGTTTGGTGCGCCTGGATCAGCAAGGGAGACTTTTACCTTTGCCATCTACACTGGAGGCCCTGGAAGCCGATCGGTCTATTTATGTGTTGAGCACCGGGTTGGACAGTGTCACGTTGGAGGAGGAGGTCGAAGAGGAAGAAACCCCAACGACGGGGTGGTGTTTACTCACGCAACGGGATGGTTGGCTGGGCATGGTCGGGCGTGAGAGGCCTAATGATTTAGGTCCCTCCAGATACTACTGTCTGCATTGGCACGTACCACCCCACCGTCAAAAAAACGAAGGGGGGTACTTACTGCGCTGTCCGGCTTGTTCTGCCAGTCGGCGACAGACATCACCCATTAGTCGTTTTATTTCCTACACCGACGCCCCCTTGGAGGTGATGATTGATAGTCTCTTTGCCCTGATGCCGGAAACACGCCGGAAACTGCTGGTCTTTTCCGATGGACGCCAAGAGGCAGCCTTTTTTGCTTCGGACTTTCAGCGCACCCACACCGAAGTGCTCTATCGCCAATGCGTTTGGCGTAGTTTTCAACGGGTCAAGGATGGGCAAGGGGTTGCATCCATGCAGCAGGTGGAAAAGGCCCTGGTGGATGACTTTTTGCAAGTGTCCATTCCCCATCCGGACCGTTCCGCTGAATGGCATCACCGCAGTTATGTGCCCCGTGATCCCCTAGATGGCCCCCCGAAAAATCCAAGAGACTGTGAGGAACGGGCGCAGCGACGGGCCAGAGAAATTTTGTTGCGGGAGTTTGGCCTACCAGCAGCCCGACGCCTTTCGCTGGAGTCCCTGGGCCTGTTGGCTTGTCATCTGGATTGGTCAGGACCTGAATACCAGCATGACATTGCCGCCATTTGCCACGATGTCGAGGCTACACCAGCAGAAGTCATCGTCTTTTTGACCGCCTTAACGGACCTCATCCGGCTGTACGGCCTGGTCAGTATCGAAAAGTCTTCAGATTACTTTCCGGAGGTCGGCGGCGAGGAGGGGGGTCAGCCCAGCCTTCTTAATGAGCATGGCCGCATTAAAAAATATCTCAAATTACAGAAGATAGCCAAAGATGATAAGGAGGCGGTTTCGTTTTGCGCCTATACCGGTGGGAATCACCGTTTAATCTCCAGCGCCTTTGCCGATTACTTTGCCAAAGTTTTTGACTGCGCCGCTGATGCTGAGCAACTCAAAAAGTGGCAGATCAAGTTCTACGAATGGCTAGACCAATGGGGGGTGTTGGTTAAATATAGCAAGGGTTATCAACTGAACTGGTATCTCTTGAATATTTACGAGACGACGACGGATTGGTGTCGCTGCAACAAATGCCAGCAAATTATGCACTTACCCGGCTTTGGTCAGGTGGTGTCTAACAACCTGGGCCGATTACAGGTCAGAAAATGTCCGGTCTTTAAGTGCGATGGTTGGTTGGAACCCATTTCCATCCAGCAACTGCATGATGAGGATAATCACTACCGCTACTTGATTCAACAGCGAGATATCCTACCGTTGCGAGCGCAGGAACACACGGCGCAGTTGGAGACGGATGATTTGGCCCAGCGCGAAAGTCAGTTTCGTCGCGGTCATATCAATCTATTGAGTTGTTCCACGACCCTGGAGATGGGGATTGATATTGGTGAGCTACAGACGGTGGTGATGCGCAATTTTCCCCCCTATGCCAGCAACTATCAACAGCGAGCGGGTCGCGCGGGACGACGCACCGATGGTGTGGCCATCAGTCTGGTTTATGGTCAACGCCGTCCCCATGACCGCTATTACTTTGAACAGCCGGATCTCCTGATTGCCGGCCACCAGCAGGTACCCAAACTCGACCCCGGCAACTGGCAAATTCAAGAACGGCATATCCGCACAGAACTGTTGGCCCATTTCCTGCGCACTCAGGTGGGTAACTTCAGCGCCGAAGAAGTGACAGTCGCAGCCTTCTTCAGCCTGCCAGATAATGTTTTGGCCTTGTCTGCCAGTAGTGAGTTTCATCTGCCCGAAACCTGCTGGGCAGCTCAGTTCCGGCAATGGTTGCTTACCCATGAAGCCCAGCAACTGGCCAATTTGTGGTTATCCCGATTGGGGTATCAAGGGGGGTCAACCCAGGATTTCCTGGAGCGTTTTATCCAGGCGATGGCAGCCTTTGCCCAGCAGCAGTTGCTGGATTGGAGCAGTTTAGTGGATACCATCTTGGCCTTGGAGCAAGAGCGTAGGGAAAAACCGACAGAACGTAGCAAACTGGAACGGCGTATTGGTAGTGCTGAAGCCGAGCTTAAAAAGGTGAAGCAACGGCGTCTACATGATGAGCTAGCCCGCGCCTCCATCCTGCCGATTTATGGTTTCCCCATTGATGTTGTGCGCTTGCTGACCGGGGAACGGGATTGGCAAGGGAAAAATAAGCATCGGCTGGAGCGGGACCGGCGGATAGCTTTGAGTGAATATGCGCCTGGCCAAGAAATCATTGTTGATGACCGCATGTACGCCAGTGTTGGCATTGTTCAACCAGCCAAGTTGGAGGAGCGCTACTACTGGATTTGCCCTAATTGCAATTACTTTATCTCAGGGGTCAAGAGTGAAACATTTGAGGTCTGTCCTGTCTGCGGTGCGAAACCAAGTACTAGCCTGGCTAAAAGGAGTCGGATGTACAAAGTACCCATTGCCTTTACCACAGAATGGAGTGCCAAACCTAAAGTTATCCCTTATCTCAAACCCCGACGCCAGCCGACATCACAAGTGTTTTTGGCCCAGGAAGGTCAACAGTCCCAGTGGCTCTCCAATGATACCCAACCGTTTGAACTGATCTATAGCCGGGGGGGACGATTTTTCCTATGTAATCAGGGTTCAGACCCTAGGGGGTATGCCATTTGTCAGCTTTGTGGACGGGATTTGACGGCCCAGGTCAAGGAGCGGGGAAACCAACGCAAAAAATTGAAAACAAGGGGGGAATTTGCCGAGCAGGAAACCGCTATAAAGCACGCCAATCCGATGACAGGCCAATCCTGCACTGGTCCCTACCAATGGATGAGCCTGGGGCATGAATTTACTAGTGACTTGCTAAAAATCCGGTTCAAACCAAGGACCCCCGTCCCTCCCCTATTGGCCGTAGAGCAGGCGACGACGGGGGAAGAGGTGCTGTCGGTCAACCGGGAGGTGGATTTCTGGCGCTCGTTAACCTACGCCCTGTTGGCCGCAGCCGCTCAGGTCATTGACGTACCCCGCAGTGAATTGGATGGCTTGTTCCGCCCGTTAACCAACGCCACTGCGGAAATCATCATCTACGACAACGTTCCCGGAGGCGCCGGTTACAGTCGCAAAATTGGTGAACAATTTTCCCAGGTTTTAGAGGCGGCCTACGCTATGGTGCGCTCCTGTAGCTGTCGCCAAAGTTGCTATAGCTGTCTGCGAACCTATGGGAATCAGCCATTCCACCAGCAACTGGACCGGCATATCGTACGGGAGTTTCTCCAGCCGCTGGTTGAGCAAATTGCCCCTGACCCAGAACTGCAGGCCTTTGCTGCCGATGCCTATCGCCTCCCCTACCAGCAGGTGCTCCGGGAATGGCCCACCTACAGTCATCAGGCGTCGGCCCAGACCATCCTGTATCTCCCCCAACTGCCTTTGCCAGAACCGTTTACGCTGCCTAACCTAGAACTGCTGGTCAAGGCCCTTTACAGCCGCAACCAGTCTATGGATGTGCTGGTCGGTCAACTGCCATTACCGGTGGAGCCGTCGCACCGACTCCTGCGTAAGCGGCTCTGGCAATGGATGGACCAGGGAGTGGTGCGCCTGTACCGGCTGGCGGAACGTCGGCCCGTGGAGGTGTGCCTAAGCAGCCAAGTGCCGGAATACCGGGTGGCCCTGCGCGGGGGACTGGATGCCTCACCTTGGCTCAAAACGGTCAGTCCAGCTGGCGTGGAGACCGTGTACCAACGGTTGCAACAGCTCCGGCAACGAGCCAAACCCGTCACAGCCGCTGAACTGGAGGATAAAGATGTGGAGGTGGTCTTTCCCGACCCAACCTGGAAAAGTCTGCCCTTAGATGGGCTACGGCAGCGCCTGAAGTTCACGGACTTTTTAGCGGCTTTTCCCGTGCGGGTCATTCACTACCAGGACCGCTATTTACAAGCACAGCAGGCCCAGTACTTGATGCAGTTGCTGGCGGTATTTCTCCAGCCCCCCCTGGAAAAAATCATCTTGGAACTGGCCCAGTCCTACGAAGAGAACCGCAAAGACGACAACAGCCGTAAATACCAAGTAAAACAGGTGGTGCAAACCTATCTCCACCAAGTGGGCTTGGGGATTCCGGTGGAGGTGACGTTTTACCCCTTCTCCCAGAAAAAGGCCATCCCCCACAGGCGCCAACTGACGTTTATAGGGGAGAACGGGCAGCGACGGCAGGTGCTATTCGATAAGGGGTTGGACTTTTTGACCGAATATCCCCCCGGTCGCTACAGCGTGACGGAACCAACCTACCTTGTCTGGCTAACTCCGGGATAGGGACTCTTCCGGGTTGAGATTGAACAAGGTGTGGAGGGCTTGGAGGGCCCGCCGTCGCGCCATGAGGTCCCGCTGCGCCCGCAGTTGCACCATGGGGTCGTGCAGGATCTTGTTGACAATGCCCTTGGTGAGGGCCTCGACAATTTCCCGCTGCTTGTTGCTCAAATCCGCCCCCAAGCGAGAAAGGGCCTTTTCCAACTCCTGGGTGCGAATGGCCTCCACTTTTTCCCGCAATTGGTTTAACGTGGGCACCGTTTCCAGAGATTGCCACCACAGGTCAAAGGCTTCCAGTTCCTCCTCTAAGATGGCCTCGGCTTCTAGGACCATCTGCCGCCGCCGCTCCTGATTGCGACTGACCACCTCCCGCAAATCATCCACGTTATAGGTATGCACATGGGGCAGCTCGTTCACATCCGGGGAAACATTACGGGGCACTGAAATGTCAAACAGCATCAACGACTGCTGCGGCAACAACCAGGACTGCAACAACGCCCGGTGAATCAGCGGCTCCGTCGAGGCCGTGCTGGTGAACACCACATCCGATTCGGGAATGGTCTTGGCCAGGTCCTCCAGGGGACGGAGGTGGATTTCCGTTTCCGGGAATTGACTGGCCAGTTCGGTGGCCCGTTCCAGGGAGCGGTTGACCAGGGTTAAACGATGGATCCCTTTGGCCACCAGGTGGGTCACCAGCAACCGCGCCATTTTCCCGGCCCCCACCACCGTTATCCGCGCCCGGGACAGATGGGGCACCCGCAGGCAAGCCAGTTCCACCGCCGCCGAAGAAATGGACATCGCCCCGCTACTGATGCCCGTTTCCGCTCGCACCCGCTTGCCCGCCTCCAACGCCCCCCGCAACAGGCGGTTCAACACCGTGCCCGTGCCCTTCGCTTCTTGCCCCAACTTATGGCAGTGCTTGACCTGCGCCAGGATTTGCCCTTCCCCCAGCACCAAACTATCCAGACCAGCAGCCACCCGCAGCAAGTGCATGACCGCGTCTTGGTGTAGCAGGGTGAACAGATAAGGCCGCAACTGGGGCAGGGGAATGCCACTGTGCTCGGACAAAAAGGCCGTTACTTCCCGGATGCCGTGGTGGGTCTCACCCGTGACAAAATAAACCTCCATCCGGTTGCAGGTACACAACACCGTGGCCTCCTGGATGTGGGGATAGCTGCACAACTGCTGAATAGCCGCCACCCGCTTTTCCTCGGGAATGCTCAGTTTTTCCCGCACCTCCACCGGCGCTGTTTTGTGGCTCAAACCGACCACGGCTACGGGCATAGTTCCCTCCCTCAACGCAGTTGGATGACCTTCGGTTGCCCCGTCAGATGAATCGTATCCACAAAGCGAGCCGTCCGGGATTGGGTAGAAATCACTAGGGTGGACGTCCGCACCCCCCCACTAAAGAACCGCACCCCCTCCATAAACACCCCCGGCGTGATACCACAGGCGGCAAACAGCACCTGTTGCCCACTGGCCAGTTCCTCGGCGTCATAAACCTTATCCGGGTCGTCAATCCCCATCTCCTTCAGGCGCTGGATGTTGCCCTCGCGGGTCCATTTTTCGCTTTCCGGGGTTTGCACCACCGCCGGGTCATAGACCAGTTGTCCTTGGAAGTGCCCCCCCAAACAGCGCATGGCCGCCGCCGCAATCACCCCTTCCGGTGCCGCCCCAATCCCCATCAGGGCATGGATGTTGGTCCCGGCAAAAGCACAGCACAGGGCCGCCGATACATCCCCATCGCTGATAAGGCGTACCCGCGCCCCCGCCGCCCGGATTTCCGCAATCAGGTCCTTGTGCCGGGGCCGGTCCATCACCACCACGTTTAAGTCCTCAATCGCCCGGTCCAGACACTCTGCCAGAATCTTCAGGTTTTCAGTGGGGGTTTTGCGGATGTCCACCTTATTTTTCGCCGCCGGGGGAGCCGCCAACTTGTTCATATAAAAAT
This sequence comes from Gloeomargarita sp. SRBZ-1_bins_9, assembly GCA_039794565.1. Lineage (NCBI taxonomy): Bacteria > Bacillati > Cyanobacteriota > Cyanophyceae > Gloeomargaritales > Gloeomargaritaceae > Gloeomargarita > Gloeomargarita sp. SRBZ-1_bins_9. Next base: position 138,587 of record JAUQVX010000005.1, read on the forward strand.
CCGGCGCGGCAAACAACCCCCCCTTTTCCGCCACCGCCAGCACCGCCATGGAACCGTTTTGCCCCTTGGCCACCAAATTGGTCCCTTCGCAGGGGTCCACCGCAAGGTCAACTTCCAGCGCATCCGGTGCCCAAGTACCCACCTGCTCACCGATGTACAACATGGGGGCTTCATCCCGCTCCCCTTCGCCAATAACAATCCGGCCCCGCATGCGAATCTGGTTGAGCCGTGCCCGCATGGCCTCCACCGCCGCCTGGTCCGCCCCGTTTTTGTCCCCCTTGCCAACGTATTTAGCTGCTGCGATGGCCGCTTGCTCGACCACCTCAATTATTTCCAACCCAATCGTGCTGTCCACGACGTTCCCCTCCACGACGCTCCCCTGTTCCAGTCTACCAGGGCCAGTCAACCCCAGCAGGCGGGCGCGATGTTAAAGTTTGTGGCGGACGCATGAATAATTTTGGCAAGGGCTTGGCAGGTGTGGGCCTCATTTGCTAAGGATGCCGGACCATTGCACCCGGGTGGCGCGCTCACGGCGGTAGGAGTAAAAGTGCTGGGCGTCGGCGTAGGTGCAACAGGGGGCAATGGCGATCTGGTCCGGGGCCAGGCCCAACCCTAGCAACTGTTGTCGCTGCACCTGACGTAAATCAAGGCGCCAGCGGGTGCCATCGGGTCGCAACAGCTCCGGCTGGGTCTGCCAGTGGGCGATCACCTGGGCAACAGTAGGGGTTTGGGGAGACAACACCGTCGCGGCTAAGGCTGCCACTACATCAGTTTGGACTTGGTAGTTCGCTCCGCTAATGGCCGGTCCCAAGCCCACCCGCAGGCTACTCAATTCGCTGCCCTGGGCCAGCAATTTTTGGATCGCCGTGGGAATGATTTGGGCTGCCGTACCCCGCCAACCGGCATGGAGCGCCGCCACCTGCCCCGTCTTGACACAGCCAATCAACACCGGCACGCAATCGGCGCTACAAACCCAAACCCCCTGGCCTGCCTGGGTGGTGATGAGTCCATCGCCGGGGGTGGCGTCCGCCTCATCGGTGGCCGGCAGAACCAATCCACTGTGGATTTGGCGCAGGCGATAGTTCCTTACCTGGGGAAAAGCCGACACCCCCCGGCGCGTGCCAAATTGGTGCACCCAAGGCGCAAGCAAATCACAGGTCAGATGCGTGTCCCCATGCCAGCGCCAGCCCATACCCCTGTCCCCCCAGCCGTGCTTTATTCTAATTTCCGTCACCACTCGCCGGACGGTTCATCGGACTCGGTATCCTAGAGATAATCCGTAACTGGCATGGACGACCCATGGGTTTGACCGTTTACAACACCCGCACCCGGCGATTGGAACCCTTTGTTTCCCAGCAACCCGGCCTGGTGAAGATGTATGTGTGTGGGGTGACGGTCTATGACTATTGCCATCTGGGCCATGCCCGCAGCT